>JAIVHP010000051.1 GCA_020201045.1 Flavobacteriales bacterium | reverse complement strand
AATTCGTACTCGGTAAGCAATTCATTTATAAATGATATGCTGTACGTTTCGCCTACCTTTATGTCGAAACTGTTTGATTTTAGCTGTTTTCGGGTTATAACATTCTCCGAAAGGGCTTCGGGGTAAGTCACCACCGCTCTGGATTTACGCGGTTTATCTGACAGCGCCTTCAGTACTTCGGCGCGCAATACAACGTTGGAGTTATCCGTGTTTTCTACCTGATAGGGCACCCGGTAGGTGGCCGGGAAGAAATACACATCCAGTCCCGAGCCCTGAAATTTCTCCAGATCGTTCAGAAAATAGGCGGCTTCTTCTTTATCGTTGAAAATAAACAGGTAATCGCCCTGATTTTTTTGTAGCACTGCCTGTGCTGTAAAAACCAGCCCCGATCCTGAAATACCGCGCAGGGCTATTTCCGCCTTTTCAGATTTTAGGGCATTTGCAATAATTTCGGAGCGGTTGTCGCCCGAAAAGATTTTAGCTA
The DNA here is from genome assembly GCA_020201045.1 of Flavobacteriales bacterium. Classification (GTDB taxonomy): domain Bacteria; phylum Bacteroidota; class Bacteroidia; order Flavobacteriales_D; family Cryomorphaceae; genus JAIVHP01. The sequence goes on along the minus strand of JAIVHP010000051.1, from coordinate 16,290 downwards.
ATTCAGAAATCGTCATTCTTCTCTTCCGGCGGCGGTTTCGCTGTATTCTTCCATATAGCGCTCGGCCATTTCTACCATGTTTTTAGATCCTATAAAAAGCGGGGTTCTTTGGTGTAAATCTTTGGGTTGTATTTCGAGAATTCGGTTTTTCCCATCAGATGCTTTTCCACCGGCCTGCTCAACAATAAAAGACAGAGGAATGTTTTCGTACATCAATCTGAGTTTCCCATTTGGGTTGGCTCCGGTAGAAGGATAAATATAAACTCCGCCCTTTATCATATTTCGGTGTAAATCTGCAACCAGCGAGCCAATGTAGCGGCTGGTGTAAGGCCTGTTCGTCTCCGCGTCTTCTTCCTGGCAGTATTTGATGTATTTCTTCACTCCTTCGGGAAACTGCTTGTAATTCCCTTCGTTTATGGAGTAGAGTTTACCGTCTTCGGGAACCCGCATATTGGGGTGCGAAAGGCAAAATACGCCAATAGATGTATCCAAAGTAAATCCGTTTACCCCATGGCCGGTGCTAAAAACCAGCATGGTTGAAGATCCGTAAATGATGTATCCGGCTGCCACGAGATCCACTCCGGGCTGCAAAAAGTCTTGCAGTTCTGCTACCGTTCCGGGTTTAGATTTCCTGCGATAAATCGAGAAAATCGTTCCGATAGATACATTTACATCGATATTGGAAGAGCCATCGAGCGGATCCATAAGCACCACGTACTTTCCCCAGATAGCTTCTCCATTTTCGAAGGCGATGAAATCTTCGTTTTCTTCAGATCCAATTCCGCATACTTCCTGCTGGGCGCGGAGGGCGTTTATCATTTGCTGATTGGCGTAAACATCCAGCTTTTGCTGTGTCTCGCCCTGAATGTTCTCAGAACCCGAAGCTCCGAGAATATCGTCTACGAGTCCGGCTTTATTTACTTCTCTGTTTACAACTTTTGCAGCTAGTCTGATGGCGCTCAAAAGGCGCGAAAGTTCTCCTTTTGCAAAGGGGAAATCGGCCTGTCGTTCAACGATAAATTCCCCGAGGGTAGTAACTTTGGTCATAGGTATTTTCAGTAGGTGCACAAATATCGCAATTTCTGAATTTTAGGCCCGATTCTCAAAAATAGAATGGATATTTCTTTCCTTTGTACAGTGAAATCACCGTGGAAAATACGCACCGCAAGACGGGAAGATTGCCCTTCAATATTCGAGTTAATATGCGAGTTGGCCGAATTCGAAAGAGCTGCCGATGAAGTGGTTATCACCGAAGAGCAACTCGCCGAAGACACCTTCGGGAAGCGGCCGATTTTAGAAGTTCTGGTGCTCGAAAAAGATTCGGAAATTTTAGCTGCCGCCATGATTTATGAGAAATACAGCACGTGGAAGGGAAGAGCTGTACACCTGGAAGACCTTATTGTAAAAGAAGCCCACCGTGGAAACGGCTACGGCGCTGCGCTATTCGAAGCGGTGATGGATATAGCCAAAGAACGAAATTACAGCCGTATGGATTGGCAGGTGCTAGACTGGAATAAACCCGCGATAGATTTCTATAAAAAATACGGTGCCCATTTTTTAGACGAATGGGTAGATTGCCGGTTTACAACCGAGGAGATTAAAAAACGATAAGCTTCATGGACGTTTATAAATTTGGAGGGGCATCGGTTAAAGATGCTACGGGAGTTGCCAATGTGGTGCAGATCATTAAAATGGTTCCCAATAAGGACCTGGTTCTCGTGGTCTCGGCCATGGGTAAAATGACCAACGCTTTTGAAAAATTGCTGAAAGCTTATCGCGCAGACGGTGGAGACTGGATGAAGGAATTTAACTCTATAAAGGCTTTTCACGAAAAAGTGGCAGCCGAATTAAAAATTCCAAACACCCGTTTGCAGGAAGGGATACGTCAAATCTTTTCGGAACTGGAACTCGCCCTCAGTAAACCGCCCACGGATAATTACGATTACGATTACGACCGGATTGTGAGCTTTGGCGAAATCCTTTCCACGAAAATTGTTTCGGAGTACCTGCAAGCAGCCGGACTGGAAAACACGTGGGTAGATGCACGTACAATTATCCGTACCGACAATACTTACCGGGAAGCTCGGGTAGAATGGGCCAAAACCCGGGAATTGGTTAAAGAGAAATGGAGTGAAGTGAAAGCCGGCTTTGGCTCCAATCGCTCCATGATGATTACCCAGGGTTTTATTGGCCACACGGCCGAGCGAAATACCACAACGCTGGGGCGCGAAGGCTCCGATTTTTCGGCCGCTATTTTGGCGTACTCCCTCAAGGCAGAGTCTGTTTCTATCTGGAAAGATGTGCCGGGAGTGCTAAACGCCGATCCAAAAACTTACAGCGATGCGGTATTGCTCAAGCGCATTTCGTATCGCGAAGCCATAGAACTCTCGTATTACGGCGCATCGGTGATACATCCAAAAACAATCAAACCCCTGCAAAATGAGAAAATTCCGCTCTACGTAAGGTCTTTTTCCAATTTTGAACAACAGGGAACCATTATCGAGACCGCTACGTTTAGCGACTCGCTTATTCCATCTTTTATTTTCAAGAATAATCAGGTGCTGATCTCCTTTACACCACGTGACTTTTCTTTTATCGTGGAAGAAAACCTGAGTGAGCTCTTTGGAATATTCGCGTCATACGGGGTCAAGATCAACCTCATGCAAAACTCAGCGCTTAATTTTTCTGTTTGCGTAGATTCGCAACGAGAGAGCCTCGATGCCATTCTTGGAATTTGTCAGGAAAAATACGAAGTACTCTACAACGAAAATTGCCAGCTCGTCACCATCCGGCATTACGATCAGGAGACGATTAGCCGCCTTTTAATCGGCAAGAGTGTGCTGGTAGAACAGCGCAGCCGAAGCACGGCCAGAATGGTGCTGGTAGATGGAAACTAAACCGCTTGCATTCTTTGAGAATGCAGGTGAAGTTAAAAAAGGATAAAAGTATCCGAAATACAAAAATATCGTATATTTGTCCGAGATTAATACCGCAATATGTTTTCAAGATCTTGTGAATACGGCATCAGAGCTACCCTGTACATCGCCAGCAAATCGCGCAATGGCGAGAGGGTGAATTTGAAGGATATTGCCAAAGAGATTGAATCACCGCCGGCATTTACGGCAAAAATATTGCAAATTTTGGCTCGAAATGGTGTGATAGAATCGCTGAAAGGGCCAACTGGCGGGTTTATAATCCGCGATTCGCCAGAGCCGGTTCGGCTCATTGAGGTAGTATCGGCCATCGATGGAAATCAAATTTTTGAAGGCTGCGGATTGGGACTGAAACAATGCGATGCCAATTTTCCCTGTCCGGTGCACGATGAGTTTTCAAAAGTTCGCAATGCATTGAAAAAAATGCTGGAAGAAACCGTAATTACCGATATCTCTGAAGGGCTCGCGAAGGGGATGAGCTTTTTGAAACGGTGACATTTTTTTAATTTAAAAAAGGATAAAAAGGTCTTAAAATAGAATATATGAAAACACAACTCGAATTAACGCTAAAAGAGCAGGAGCTGAGAAGAGCCAGGAAGCAAGCTGGCGCCAGGGCAGTGCAGCGCAATGCAGGGGGATTTCTCCTGGTGCGTTCCTGGCTGGAAAGGATCACCAATATATTTGAAGGCAATCGCTTTGGCGCCATGACGGTAATGCTCACCTTTCAAAGCTGCCTGGGTTCGGTGGCAGCGTATTACGCCACAATGAACAATGCCGAGCTCGCGGTTATTCTGGCCGCATCGGTAACCATGTCGTCTAACGCGGCATTTATTGCACAATCGCCCGCGGCCTGGTGTGTGCGCATTTTTATCATCAGCCTTATCGCAAACATCTCTATAATTGCATTAAATATCTTGTAAATCATGTCGAAATCCGAAGAAATTCTCTCTATAAACGAAATCAAACATCTGGTGGATGCTTTTTATGGAAAGGTGCGCCGCGACGAACTTTTGGGACCTATTTTCAATGAACAAATTGGCGACAGGTGGCCGGAGCACCTCGAAAAGATGTACCGGTTTTGGCAAACGGTTTTGCTAAACGAACACAGTTACTCGGGGAGTCCCTTTCCGCCGCACGCCAGGTTGCCAATTGGCAAAGACCACTTCGATGGCTGGCTCCATATTTTTCGAGAAACCGTAGACGAGAACTTTACCGGATCAAAAGCGGAAGAGGCAAAATGGCGAGCCGGTAAAATGGCGGAAATGTTTCAGTATAAAATCCGTCACATTCAATCATCGGGGAAGAAATCTATTTATTAAACCGGCTAAATATTTACGTACCATCCCGCTTTAAGCCAGATTCGCTGCCGCAGGCCTCCGTCTAAAAAATCGTCGGTGCGGTAGTCTATGCCGGCTTCTAGTTTTTGCTTTTTCCCAAAGTAATAGCCGAGTGACCCCACCAATCGGTTTTCGATTTTTAATTCGCCACTCTGCGTCCCAAAAATCGCTTCGTTTGAGGCGACGAAATAATACTCTCCATCATCTACTTTTTGTCCTTCAAGTGGAATATCGAATGCAATGCGGTACCGAACTCTAAACTCGGGGCTTGCGGTGGGCAAAAAAGTTTGGTCTGTTCTAATCCGATGGCCAATCCTTAAACCAATTTTTGGTTGCACAAACCCTATTTGCTGTATGGACCGGTGGCTGTTTTCGCCATCTCCATCCCAGCGGTATTGATAACCTACCGCTACGGAAGTAAATGGGTTTATAGATGTTCCGGCAAAGCCCTGAAAATCGGTGCGATCGAGGTAGTACTCCCACGCATTCTCTCCATTCTCCTGGCTTATCAGACCGTGTTGGGATTCTACCTTTGCAACGAGTTTTAGTTTTTTCGTCGGAGAGTAGGTCAGTTGCGCTTCGGGAAAAAAGCCGGAATAGGTTCGGGTTTGTGCGGCAGCAACAACTGCGGTCAACACCAAAATACCCAATAGTGTAAATCGCATCAGTAGTTTAAGTTGTCGACTGGTCTTTGAATGATCTCTCTTTTTTCTATCAACCCGCCACGCTCGTCAAAAAGTCCTTCCCAAAATACTTTCTCGCGGTTTTTCTTTCCGTAATACTCAATTTCATACCGGCGCGTAAGGCTTAAAATATCGTCTTTTCGCAGCGCCCGGGAAAGTGTAGAATCCGCACCTGTGTATTGCACTTGAATTTTATGAATTTTAACCCTATCGTATTCGTTTTGAAAGTACGAATCGAGCTTATTCATCACCTCTTTCGGGAGGTCTTTCCATCTTGCGATATACTCAATATCTTCTATCGAGCCATCTTCGCTAAATTCTACGCTGTACCTTCGGTCGCTCTTGGTGAATTTTGCCTCGTAACTTTGCACTCCCGACGTTTTTTCGAGATACCAGTGTATATTGGGCAAAGATTCAAGACTTTCATCAATCCATCGCACAGCGTTTTCAGGCACTGCTTCTTTTTTTACACGCATCTCTTTTTCAACCTTCGGCTGCGCCAAAAGAATACTCACAAAGAGAGCGCAAAACAGGGTTGATATGTAAGCACGTAGAGCCAAAACCGCGATTTATTTGAGTGCATTTAAGTTAAGCGCTTCAATTTTATCGGCCAAAAATGAAGATAGTTTTATGTAAGACTCCTGGGTCCATCCGGCAACATGGGGCGAAAGCACCACGTTGGTTTGTTCTGCGAGCTTTTTAAAATCTTCGGGGAGTTCATCAATCGAAAGTTTTTCAAACGACTTTGATTCGTATTCGAGCACATCCAGGCAGGCGCCTCGTATTTGCTGAGTTTCCAGGCCTTGGAGTAAAGCCGAAATTTTAACGTGCTTTCCGCGTGCGGTATTTACCAGGAAAAAGGGTTTCCCACAGGAATTGATAAATGCTTCGTCTACATAATAATCGGTTTCCGGGCTCAGCGGAAGGTGAATGGATATTACATCGGATGTCGCTTTTAATTCGTCGAGTTCAACTTCGCGAACGCTCTCATTTCCAAACGAGCTTTTGTATTTGTCGTGAGCCAAAATTTCACATCCAAAACCGGAGAGTTTTTTCGCCAGGGCAGAACCCATTTTTCCATAACCGATGATGCCAACGGTCATTTTGGCCAGCTCGATTCCGCGATTTCCTTCGCGGTTCCAAATACCTCTTCTCACTTCCCTATCTCCCTCGCGAAGTTTATTGAAAAGCATAAGCAGCATCCCGATAGCGTGCTCGCCCACGGCATCCATATTTCCCTCCGGAGAATTTAATACCTGAATACCGGCATTTTTGGCCGCGTCAACATCTATGTTTTCAAGTCCGGAACCCGATCTGGCGATAAATTTTAAGTTTTTCGCCGCTTCAATCAGTTCGGCATCAAATGGAATCCTACTTCTGATTACCACTCCTGTGTAAGCGTTAATGTGTTTAAGGATTTCGCCGTAAGGCGCGTCTAAATCAAATTCACAGGTAAACCCCATCTTGGTTAGGCGCTCTTCCAAAACGGGATGAACCGTATCTAAAAACAGGACGCGCATTATATCGTGTAGCTCAGTGCCATGGAGTCTAAAAATAAGAGCCCGTATAAGAAGATTACGCCTCCACAAATTAAACCGTTAAGGCTGGCTACGGCGAGTTCTTTGAGAAGTTTTATGAAAATTCCGCTGGTGTCGAGGCTTTTATTTGCCAGACCCTGCACCACAATTGCCGACGATTGAACACCCACGTTTCCGCCCATTGCCGCAATGAGTGGCACAAAAAGCATGAGCGCTGCTACTTTGGCCAGTTGCACTTCAAAGATTCCAATAACCTGCGCTACCAGTACACCTCCCAAAAGACCGATAAGTAGCCAGGGAAGGCGCGCTCGGGTTAAAACCCACACGGAGTCGTCAGACTCCACAGATTCGGAGATACCCGAAGCCAGTTGGTAGTCTCGCTCGGCTTCTTCTTTTATCAGGTCCACCACATCATCGATGGTAATTCTCCCGAGCAAAGTCATGTTTTCATCTACAACCGGCAGTGCCACCAGGTCGTACTTTTCCATTAGGCTGGCACAATCTTCTCCACTCACATCTGGTGTTACGTAATTGAGTTCTTCTTCGGTATAAATATCCGATATTAAGGTTTTGATAGACGACGATGAGAAGAGCAGCTTTTTGAGAGAGAGTTTTCCAACGAGCCGGTCTTCGTCGTCTACAACATAAATGGTGTACACCTGATCTACTCCCTCGGCCTGCTTCCTCATCTCTCTTATACTCCGCGCGATGGTCCAGTTTCGCTTTACCTTCACCAATTCCTTGGCCATGATACCACCGGCAGAATCTTCATCGTACCGCAATAAATCGCTTACCGCAACCTGTTGCTCGGCATCTGTAATATGCGAAATTACTTCTCCCTGTTTCTGTTTGGGAAGCTCGGCAATTACGTCTGCTGCATCATCTGAGTCAATGAGATCAATAACCTGCTGGGCAATTTCTTTCGATGTAAGCGTGGCCATGAGTTTTTCACGGTCGTCTTCATCGAGCTCAATCATTACATCGGCCGACTTTTCCTGCGGAACGAGTTTAAACAGGTAATTGCCCTCACCCGGCTTAAGTTTGTCGAAAATCTCGGCGATATCGGCCGGGTGTAGCTGTTCGAGCGTTTCTATGAGAAAAGTATCCCTGCCTTCGCTTATCGCATCGCGAAGGTCATCAAGGAATTCTTTTGTAAGCTCGAACTGCATAATTTTACTTTTTGCCGGGAAAGGCTCAAAAGTAAGAAAAAGGCTTCGGCGGAATGGCTCGAGGGCTCAGTTTATTCGGGATTTTTCAAATCGTTTAGCGCTTTGGCCAGATTGATAAAATCTTCGGGCGACATCTGTTCGGGTCGGCGGCTCAAAACTTCTGCAAGCTCTTCGGGATGGGGTTTTGTGAGAAATGCCGACAGGCTGTTTCGAAGGGTTTTTCGCCGCTGGTTGAATGCGGCTTTTACCACGGCTTTAAAAAACGAATCGCTTACCGGAAGCGATGGGGTTTGGTTTCGAGTAAGCCGCAATACACCGCTTTTTACTTTTGGCGGAGGGTCAAAAGCGTCTTCTTCCACGGTAAATAAATACGTGGCATGGTAATACACCTGTAGCAAAACGCTCAGAATTCCGTAATCTTTCGTTCCGTGGCCCGATGTGATGCGCTGCGCAACTTCGCGCTGAAACATCCCCACCACTTCGGGAATGCGTTCGCGGTTTTCGAAGACGCGGAATAAAATCTGAGAAGATATGTTGTACGGAAAGTTACCGATGATGGAAAACGACTCTCCATCGAAGATTTTATCCAGATTTATTTTTAAAAAATCACCTTCAATAACCGCGTCTTTAAGCGTTGGGAAATGCTGGTGAAGGTAAGCTACCGACTCGGTATCTAATTCAATCAGCTTTAGTTGCTCAAACTTTCGGCTCAAAAGCGATCTGGTGAGTATCCCCATTCCTGGGCCTATTTCTAATATCCGCGTGGAACTGCTCGTGCCGGTAAGCGAACCAGCTATTTTGTCGGCTATGGCATCTTCGCGCAAAAAATGCTGACCCAGGTGTTTTTTAGCTCGGACCATTTTCCTGATGTACAATGTGAAGCAGGGTCCGGAAAGCGGCGCATTTTCCACCAAACTTATCTTGGTGATCCCGGCGGAGCTTTGAAGCAAATTCGCGCTCGTATTTCTCGTAATCGTCCATGTCCTTTGCAAAATACTGGATGCTGTATGCATTTCCGCCGGCTTCTTCGGCCATTATGCGCGCGATTTTTGCCTCCATAAAAAGGCCGGTGGCCATCACGTCGGGAACATGGGTTTCCTTCATCCACGTCAGCCATTCATCACGCGCTTCCGCGTCTACGTTCACTGTTACATTGTATAAAATCATAAACCCAATTTTGGCTTGCAAAACTAAGGTAATATGACCAATCTCCGGTCATTGCGCAAAAAAGTCGGTGAATGTGGAGTATGGATTAAACCGAAATAACTCCTTTCGTTTAAGCATCAGTCGCCGGCATTTCGTAATTTTGATACCTGTCATGGATGTTAGTCCGGTTATACTCGCCATTCCTGTTTTCTTTATCCTTATTGGGATGGAGGTGGCCTATGGGTATTTTAAAGATCGAAAGCTCTACCGGCTAAACGACGCTATAGCCAATATTAGCTGTGGTATTGTAGAGCAGCTCACCGGAGTATTTGCCAAAGTTTTTACCGTAGCAGCTTACGCTGTGGTGTACGAGAATTTTAGGATCTTCAATCTGGAAAACCACTGGTATTGGATATTGCTCTGTTTTATTGGGGTCGATTTTTTTTACTACTGGGCACACCGAATGAGCCACGAGGTAAATTTGTTTTGGTTGGGTCATGTGGTTCACCATCAAAGTGAAGATTACAATCTTTCCGTAGCACTTCGGCAAAGTACCTTTCAAAAAATGTTCACTTTTTACTTCTACTTTCCATTGGCTTTTCTCGGGTTCAAAACAGAGTGGTTCCTATTGATGGGAGCATTTAATCTGCTCTATCAATTCTGGATACACACCGAAGTAATTAAAAACATGCCTCGATGGTATGAATACCTTTTCAATACGCCATCCCACCACCGGGTGCACCACGGCCGAAACCCCAAATACATCGATAGAAACCACGCGGCAACCTTGATGATTTGGGATCGGATTTTTGGAACGTTCCAAAAGGAAGAAGAAAAACCGACCTACGGAATTACCAGTCCGTTGCAAACCTGGAATCCGGTAATGGCCAATATTCAGCCCTTCGTGCAGCTTTGGAAAGAACTCAAACGCATACCGGGGTGGTGGAACAGAGTTCGATTTGCCTTTGCAAAGCCCGGATGGTACCCCGAGGCACTTGGTGGTTTTAAGGCTCCGCCAGAAGTAGATGCCAATAGCTATAAAAAGTTTGATATAGAAGTTTCGCCCGGGCTCAATTTTTATCTTTTTGCTCAATACCTTCTTATCCTTTTCGCTACGGCGCTGTTTCTATTTAATTTGTCGGGTTTTACTACGGGGATTCAACTTTTAATTGCCGTATTAATCATTCTCTCGGTGGCTTCGTTGGGGATGCTCTTTGAAAATAAGGTGCAGGCGTTGAAACTCGAAGCGATACGTTTTGCATTTACCCTCGGAGCGATTGGCTTTTTGATATACTTCAGTTTTGCTCCCTTTTGGCTCCTACCGCTTATTTTTGGGGTAGCCGGAGTCTCCATAGCTGCGCTTACACGCATTCCCATGCACAAAATGGCTCGAGTAGATTGAAAAGGGGTTTTGATATTGTTTTTCTGCTTATCGTCGGGCTGCATATTTACGCAGGTCAGCACGATTTAAAGCTCGCTGCCGACTTTTCAAAGCCGTTTATCGTCGGTTCGCTTCTCGTTTACTTTTTGTTTCGCGGGTGGAAATACTTCGATAGCTCATTTTTCCGATTGATTTCAATAGGGCTAATCTTTTCGCTCTGTGGCGATGTAGCGCTAATCTATCAAAAATCCGATCCGTTGTTTTTTACGCTGGGACTTTCGGCTTTTTTGATTGGCCATATTTTCTACACCACAGCTTTTACGAAAACGTATTTGGAGAATCACGAAATTGCCCTGATCAAGCGTCACGGTTGGGTGTTGATTTTAATTGCGGCTTACGGGTTTTTGTTTTTTCGCGCTATTCAAGATCACCTCGGAAAGATGATCGGGCCGGTAATGCTATACACTTTGGTGATATCGCTGATGCTTTTAATGGCCGCCAATCGCTACAAGCGCGTAAATGCCAAAAGCTGGCGCTATATATTTTTCGGCGCCTTGCTCTTTGTGGCGTCAGACAGTTTGCTGGCGTGGAACAAGTTTGTAGAAGCCATAGATTATTCCCACTTCTTAATTATGGGTACTTACTCCTTCGCTCAGTATTTCATTGCGATGGGAGCCGTTGAGCAATTGCGCGATCAATCTCAGGTGCATCGTTAAAATCTATACGGCCAAAACAATACCCGATACTGTGCTGTAGTTAATCCATGTATTTTTGCGCCGCATGAAAAATGAGCGTCTCTTACTCATTGTACTCGCCGGGATAAACTTCACGCACATCATGGATTTTATGATCATGATGCCGTTGGGGCCGCAGTTTAAACGGATATTTGATATTACGCCGGCCATGTGGAGTGCGGTGATTAGTTCGTACACTTTTGCCGCTGCTTTTTCCGGTATTCTGGCTATTTTCTTTCTAGACTTTGCAGATCGCCGAAAGGCTTTGCTGTTTCTCTACGCCGGTTTTATTGTTTCTACCTGCCTCGTTGGGTTTGCAAACAGCATTGAACTGCTTCTGGCAGCCCGTGCGCTTACCGGATTATTTGGGGGTGTTATCGGCGCGCTCGTGCTGGCCATTGTTGGCGATATCATACCCAACAAGAATCGCGGAAAGGCCGTGGGAATTATTATGACCGGTTTTTCTGCTGCCGCTTCTTTGGGCGTACCGATCGGTTTATTCCTGGGAACGCAATTTGGCTGGGAAACTGCCTTTTTTATGATTGCAGGGCTGGCAACCGTGCTCTATGCTTTGGCGTGGAAGATTGTTCCGCCCGTTCGAGGCCACTTAAACGCCCCCGGTTCGGCAGTTACCCGATCGCTGAATGGCATAAAGAGCGTTTACAAAGATTCGAACCAGCTCTGGGCACTCGGTTTTATGATTTTAATTGTATTCGGGCAATTTAGCATAATCCCTTTCATATCGCCTTACATGGTTGCAAATGTGGGGTTTGCCGAGATAGAGCTCACCTATATTTACCTCGCCGGTGGAACACTAACCGTTTTTACTTCTCCTTTTTTTGGCAAAGTAGCCGACCGTTACGGAAGGCAGAAAACCTTTGGCGTGTTAATGCTTTTATCGCTCATCCCCATTTATGCGATTACCAATATGGAGCCCGCACCCATGTGGTTCGTTTTGCTGTTTTCGAGCATGTTCTTTGTTTTTGCCGCAGGACGTATGATCCCCGCATCGGCCATGGTTATTGGTACCGCTCACCCCAACCACCGGGGTACGTTTATGAGTGTGCGTTCGTCGGTGGTGAGTTTAGGTCAGGGAGTGGCGGCCTACTGCGCCGGTTTAATCATCTACGAATTACCCAACGGTCAATTCGAAAATTTTCAAGTGGTAGGATATATAGGACTTACCACCAGCCTCGTTTCTTTTTTGGTGCTGCGTAAAATACAAGACCGGTATTAGGGAATTTTTTCGGGGTTGATCTGCCGCATCTCGCTGTTTACTTCGTCGCCGCGCAAAGCGCGGAATCGCTTACGCGCTTCTACTACAAATAAGCTTCCCGGAAAATCGGTTATCAGATCTTTGTAAAGTTCTTGTGCCTTATCGGGGTTATTTAATTTTTCCTGATAAAGCTCGGCCATCCGAAAGAGCGCATTATCGGCATTGATGCCGAAATAGTGATCTGCCAATAATTCTTCGTAATACGAAATGGCGCACTCCAAATCTAACTTTGATTCACAAATCCGGGCTCTTTTCAGCAAGATATCATCGGCCAGTGCATGGCCGGGATATTCGGATACAATGCTGTCTAGCGTGGTTGTTGCACTTTCAAATCTGCGCTGGGTTGTATAAAGATCTGCGCGGGAAAACATGAGCATGGGCTCGTAAATGGTATCTAAATTCAGGTTATCTGTAATTAAAAGCGAGAGCTCAATGGCATCGTTGCTAATGAGTTTGGATGTGCTGCCTTTAAGGATATCGAGTTGCGCCTGGGCCCAATTGAATTCACCGTTGTAATAGCTTATTTTGGCATTGAGAAATTTGGCTTCATAACCCAGAACGTCGTTTTTAAAGGCCTTATCTACCTGAGAGCAAAGTATGGAAGCGTCCCATATATAATCTCGCGCAATTAAAATACGCGCGAGATCGAGCTTGATTTCGCCGCGCATTTCTTCGGGAATTCCCCGAACGTCAAGCGCATCGTTTAAGGTGACGTTTGCATCTTTTAGCCTACCGAGGTAGTACGCTTCGAGTTGGGCTTTTTGGCGGAGCACCCCAATGGTTTCCCTGTTCTTTCCCAGTTCGGCCAAAAGGCTGGCGTATTTTTCATCCAGTTTTTCCAAAGCTGAGGTGTCGGGCGGAAAAGCCCTGCGGAGATCTTCGAATGAAGCTTTGAGCTCCCCAGCGCGAGCGTAGACGTAATACGGGTTTTCTTCTCCTTTCTCTACCAGGTACTCATAGCATTTTGCCGCAACTCTGAATTCTTTATTATTTAAACAAAGATTGGCCAGGGAGAGCAATCTTTGGCCGTTTTCGCCGAGCCGTTTATCAATTGCTTTGAGTTGAATAAACGCCGAGTTGAAATCGCGTTGCTGAAGGAATAGCCAGGTGAGTAGTTCGGCATAAATGGTTTTTTCGGGGCTTTTTTGAACCCTTCGGAGCAGCTCTACGCGGAGTAACTCTATACTATCTTCGTCCGTTTCAAAATCAATGCTTCGGTTTAAGGCATTTTGAATGGTTTGGAGGTAAGATTCATTGTATTCCAGTAAATCCAGATAGGCTAGAATCATTTTTTCGGTATTGCCCATGCTCCCGTAAAGTCCGGCCATTTCATAGCTGAAGGGATAGCTGTTGTCCAGAATTTTTTTACCGGCTTCGTATGTATCCAGCGCTAGTTCGGGCAAGCTCCGTTTGATAAATTCATTGGCCGTTCTAATGATCATTCCCTGGCTCTTGGGCAGGTTTTCGATGGCTTCGCGATACGCGTCTTCAGCGTCATCCTTATCGCCCTGAGCTTCGTAAACAGCACCCAAATCGATGTAGTAGGTGTTCGATCGGTACTTCTTCATGTGCTTTTTTACGAGCTTCTCCGCATCCTTATACGATTCGAGTTGCATGTAGCAACTGTATAGCCCGTTGTAGTTGGCCGAATTTTGATTTTTGTCGTATAGATTTTCGTAGTAGAGTAGAGCTTTTTCGTAATCGCCAGATTCCAAATAATATTTGGCGAGTTGTTCATCGCTGGTTTGGCTGAACGCCGGAAGCGCAGTCAAGACCAATAACAAACTGAATAAGCCTAAATATTTCTTCATTCTTTCGCCTTCAAAGCATTTATTACGCTGTCTATTTTGGGTTCCCAAATGGCAGCCTTCTTCTTAGTAACGGTTTTGCTGGTTTTCAGTTGCTCAATAGACTGAATAACTTTGTTAACGGCTTCGCGCTCGGTCTGCATAAATTCGGCTACCATTTGCGAGTCTAGCGAATTATTCTCCAAATCGAACTTTAAATTGCGGAGTTGTTTTCCCGAAAATTCGATGTTGTTAAATCCGCTGTACGGCTGCAAAACTTTTGGTATGGCAACGCCCGTTTCGGATTGATTGTTTTCTAGGATGGCTGCCAAAATTCGCGGCAGGGCTAATGCCGAACCGTTTAAAGTGTGAACCAGTTGGTTTTTCTTTTCATCAGCTCTAAAACGACATTTCAGCCGGTTGCTCTGGAAAGTTTCGAAATTAGAAACTGAGCTCACCTCAAGCCAGCGTTTCTGTCCGGCAGAGTACACTTCAAAATCGTATGTAAGGGCAGATGTAAAACCGAGGTCGCCGCCGCATAAGCGCAATATTCTATAGGGTAGCTCCAGGTTTTCCAGTAGTCCTTTTATGTGCTCTACCATGCTGTCGAGAACGTGATAGCTTTCATCTGGGTGCACAATTTGCACCACTTCAACTTTGTCGAATTGATGAAGCCGGTTTAGCGCCCGAACTTCTTTTCCGTGAGAACCCGCTTCCCTTCGAAAGCAGGGCGTGTAGCCGCAAACCTTTTTTGGAAGCTCCGATTCGGCTAGAATAACATCCCTGAAAATATTGGTGATTGGCACTTCTGCCGTCGGGATAAGGTAGAGGTTTTCGCTTTCAATAAAATACATCTGTCCTTCCTTGTCGGGAAGTTGGCCCGTGCCAATACCCGAAGCTTCGTTAACCACCAGCGGCGGAATCACTTCTTCGTATCCCGCATCGCGCGCGGAGTCTAAAAAGTAGTTGATAAGTGCTCTTTGAAGTCGCGCTCCCCGCCCGGTGTAAAACGGAAATCCGGCACCTGTTACCTTGGCGCCTAGTTCAAAGTCTATTAGTTTATACTTCGATGCAATATCCCAGTGGGGCAATGCATTTTCGGCGAGGGCGGGCACATCGCCACTTCGGAAGATTTCTTCGTTATCGTCTTCGCTCTTTCCGGCCGGTACAGATTCATGGGGGGTATTGGGAATCTGATAAAGCGTATCGGCGAGTTTGGCTTCTACATCCGCCTGTCGCTCTTTTAGTTTTTGACTGTCGATTTTAATTTCGGCAACGCGGTTTTTCAACGATCCAGCTTCGTCTTTTTTCCCCGTCTTCATGAATCCGCCAATTTCTTTCGATGCTTTATTTATCTCCGCCAGCAGCCCGTCTAATTCGGTTTGGATACTCCGCTTCTCCTTGTCTAACTCAATAGCCGCATCAACGTGATTGGCGTATTCGGGGTTGCACCTTTTATTTAAACTGTCTACTGCCGCATCTCTGTTTTCGCGCAGGTAATGAATCTCGAGCATTCCGTGTATTTTATGGGTCGAAATTAGCAATTAAGCCCCGGAATAGGGCAAAAAAAAACTCCCGACAAAGCAGGAGTTTTAATTTTTTAGGAAGGACTGTTATTTATTGTCTTCCGTTGCGGGCAAAACAGATACAAAAGATTTGTTTCCGCGTCGTTTTCTGAATTCAACCACACCGTCGTTTAGGGCAAATAGCGTATGATCTTTGCCAATCCCCACGTTTAAACCGGGGTGGTGTTGTGTACCTCGCTGGCGAACGATGATGTTTCCGGCAATCGCCTCTTGTCCACCAAATATTTTCACGCCAAGTCGTTTACTTTCCGACTCGCGACCGTTCTTAGAACTTCCGACTCCTTTTTTATGTGCCATGGCTCGTTGTTTTTAGTCTTTTTTTGATTCTTTTTTCGGTTGGTCATCGCTCTTGGGCTTTTCTGCCTTTGGCTTTGATTCCGTTTTTGGCTTCGCATCCGCCGCTTTTTTCGTTTCCGCTTTTGGCTTTTTAGCTTCGGCCGCTTTTGGGGCTGGCTTCGCTTCGGCTTTCGCTTCTTCTTTTTTCGGCGCTTCTTCTTTCTTAGCCGCTGCCTTCTTCGAACCACCAACGGATATACCGTCTATGGAAATCTTAGAAAGATACTGCCTGTGGCCATTTCGGGTTTGGTAACCCTTACGGCGTTTCTTTTTGAAGACGATTACTTTATCGCCTTTAAGGTGTTCTATCACCTTTCCGGTAACTTCCGCTCCGGATACCACTGGGGCGCCAACTTCTACCTTGCCGTCGTTATCAACGAGTAA
>JAIVHP010000050.1 GCA_020201045.1 Flavobacteriales bacterium | reverse complement strand
AGGTTCATGTGGCCCACTTCAGAGTTACCCATCTGTCCGCCGGGCAATCCCACTTTTTCGCCAAAGGTGTCTAGCGTGCTATTCGGACAGCTTTTCATCAAGCTGTCGATATAGGGCGTTTCAGCTTTCTCTACCGCCGATACTTTGGGGTCGGGATTTATTCCCCATCCGTCAAGGATAATCAACATTGCTTTTTTAGACATCTCTTCGTTTTTTCCTGTGTGCTTATAAGCAGGTAAAAGTAAACACTATGAATGAAAAGCCCACAGAATTAATAACCTGAAGCTGATGCTTTGATTATTTCGCCACAGAATTATCGGCAAGCGCGAAACTTTCAAAAATTCCCAGTATTTTAACGCCACCGAAACTGAATTTACTGAATCTGAAAAATTATAGCGCCATATGAAATCAACGAGTAGCGATCCATTAATAATTGAATGTGCCTGGGAGGTATGTAATCAGGTGGGGGGAATTTACACGGTAATCAGGTCGAAGATATCTGCTGCCATCGATCTTTGGGGCGATAACTACTGCTTGCTAGGCCCGCTGGAAGACGATAATATATCAGCGGAATTTGACCCCATCCAAAGCGCCAGCGACCCCATAGGCAGGGCGGTTGAGAAAATGCGGGGAATGGGCTACGAAGTGTGGTACGGCCATTGGCTCGTTACGGGCCGGCCCAAGGTGGTGCTGCTCAATCATCAGAATGTGTACAACCGGGTTTCGGCTTTGCACAAACACTACTCGGGAGATTTTGGAATTACCACGCACAGCAGTGATCCGCTGGTAGAAAAAATGATTCTGTGGGCCGATGTAAACCGCACCTTTCTCACTATTCTCAGCAAGGAAATTCTCAAGGGAAAGCGAAGGGTGATTGCGCATTTTCACGAGTGGATGGCCAGCCTGCCCATTCTCGATATTGCCCGCGATAAGCTCCCGATAAAAACCGTTTTCACTACCCACGCAACCATGCTCGGGCGTTTTTTGGCCGGCGCCGACCGAAATTTTTACGATCGAATTGAAAATTACAAATGGGAGCCCGAAGCGAAGCGTTTCGGAATTCTGCCGCAGGTTCAAATCGAACGCCTTTCGGCAGAGCACGCCAACTGTTTTACCACAGTGAGCGAGGTTACCGGCGAAGAGTGCAAGTATTTACTCGGGAAAGAACCCGATATGATCACGCCAAATGGACTGAACATTACCCGGTACGTCGCTTACCACGAAGTGCACAACCGCCACGAAGTTTTTAAAGACAAGATACACGAGTTTGTAATTGGACATTTTTTCAATTCTTACGATTTCGATCTCGACAATACCCTCTACTTCTTTACTTCCGGCAGATACGAATACCGCAACAAGGGATACGATACCACACTCGAAGCGCTAAACTGGCTTAATAAAGCCATGGTGAAGGAGGGGATTAATAAAACGGTGGTGATGTTTTTCATTACCAAAAAACCCACATGGTCTATCAACCCCGAAGTGCTGGAGTCGCGCGGGGTAATGCAGGAGATAAAGCGAAATTGCGACGCCATTGAAAAACAACTCGGCGAGCGACTCTTTTATGCGGCTGCATCTTCGAGAGACGATCACAAACTGCCCGATTTAAACGAATTGATTGACGACTATTGGAAATTGCGCTACCGGCGCACCATCCAATCGTGGAAAACCAAATCGTGGCCGATAATCGTGACGCATAATCTGGTAGACGATATTGAAGACGAAGTGCTTTCGTATCTGCGAAACGAGCAAATGGTAAACTCTCCGCTCGACCGTGTGAAGATGGTTTACCACCCCGACTTTATTGAGTCTACCAATCCCCTTTTCGGGATGGATTACGGGCAATTTGTACGCGGTTGTCACCTCGGTATCTTCCCGAGCTATTACGAGCCCTGGGGCTACACGCCGCTGGAATGCGTTGCACGGGGCGTATCGGCCGTTACTTCAGACCTGTCGGGTTTTGGAAAGTACGTCGACGAGATGGACGAAGCCCACGAAGATAAAGGAGTTTACGTGCTCAAGCGACAACAGCAAACAGATAAGCAGGCAGCGGAAGCACTCGGCAAATTCTTGCTGCACTTTGTGAAAACAAATCGCCGTTACCGTATGCTTCAGCGGAATAAACTGGAAGACTTTTCGGAAAATTTCGATTGGAAAATTCTTATTCAAAACTATCAGGACGCCTACCATTTTGCCGCCGTTTCAGACGAGAAGGTGGGGGTTTGATTGGGGATTGGCGGTTGGCTTTTGGCTGTTAGCTATTGGCAAGGGTGGTGTTGTGGTGCGTATTTATTTTTTTAGCCTATCATCTATCAGTATTGGATAGCGGTCTACTATTTTAATCTTGGCTATAAACTCATGTCGAATATTAATTAAGTAGTTCGATTCAATTGGATTTACCGCACCAGGTACTTTTAAAATAAGATGATCATTTTGATCAATCCATTTTTGTCCTATCTTTTTCAAACTATCTGGACTTGGATAGTCATTCCAGTTCTTGGGGAGGTTAGATATGCCCAAAGATTTAATACTAGATTCAGGCACTTCGATTTCCGCAATGAACAAGTCATCCGGAAGCAAGTCAAAATCAGTATTGACCAATTTTTCTAAAATAGCCAGTGAAGATGTTGATGCGCAATAAAGCAAAGGATACCCTTTTGGGTTCCATCTCCCACCCGAAAGCTTCGATCCATTTCCTGATAAATCCTCGATCCATTTCTTCTTGGCAATTCTATACACAATCATGAAAAGACACCATGTTCTATTCTCAGTAATTCATCAATTACCAGATCGATTCCCATATTCGTTTCAATCAGTTCGATTGGCTTTTGGTTGTCGAGAGCTCTGTTTGGACGATTTAGCCAAGTGATGAATTTTGCTTTTTCATTAAATACTGTTATTCCTTTATGAAAAAGTCTTGTTAGATCTATTAATCTTTCTGAGGATGTGGTGTCGATAATTTTTTCAGGCGGGTTTCGCTGCAATGTTCTTTCGGAAATGTGAATCATTTTCGAAACCTGTTTCTTGGTGAGGCTAGAATGTTTGATGAAAGAATTTACAGATTTACTCTTTAGTCCGCCTCGAATGATTTTTATATAAGTGAATGCGGAGTTTGAGCGCTTAGGAATTTTTTTATTGATATCAAGCCACTTGATTACAGTGTCCCGTTCTGTGGTGAATTCTGCAGATTCTAATTTCATGATGCGTCATTTTACGTAAATATACCGCCAAATGGCGGCATATTCAAAATTATTCTACGCACAATGCATCACAACGTTTTGGCTATGCGCAGTGTCCCGAAGGGTATGCACTTTACAGAATGTTGTGTTTTCGAATTTTCTATTTTTACTCGAGTCTAATTGAGATGTCCAAGTGTCCGCCCAGACCTGCGTTAATAATTCGCTGGAGTGTCGAGAATCTTATATCTTTTAAATTCCGTTCGACCTTAGAAATGTATGACTTATTGGTTCCTGCCAGTTCTGCCAGCTCTTCTTGGGTCAACCCTTTTTTTTCTCTGGCCTGTCGAATAAGAACGCCAAGTTTAAAGGTGTCATAGCCTTTTTCAAAATCTTCCCGCTCTGCACTTCCTGTCTTGCCAATTTTTTTATCAATAAACCGGTCAAGGCTGGTCAGATCTTTATTTTTTGCTTTCATAATATTCGATTTTGATGCGTTCTGCTTTTTCTATTTGTTGCTTGGGTGTCTTCTGGGTTTTCTTCTGAAATCCATGTCCAACCACCACAAGGTCAGTCACGTCGAAAAAGCAAAATATTCTGAAGATGTTAGTTCCGACTTGAACCCTAATCTCATAAAGTCCCGAAGAGTTCTTTATGTGTTTTAGGTAAGTCTCGGGAATCTGGTCTAATTCTCTAATCACTTTTAAAGTCCACAAGATTTTCTTTTTGACCTTATCACACTGCTCATCGTAGAACGTCTCGAAATAGTGCTTAAAGAAAAAGAGCTCACGTCCTTTGTTCATTTAACGAAGATACAACAAGTAGTCCAATCGGGCAACTATTGTTTTTTCGAATGAAACACAACGATTGAATATCACCAATTTTCAACCCCCAAATAGCCGAAAATCGTCAGTCGCTCGAACCCTGTCCTGGCCGCAGGCTGAACCCAAAACGTTCTTGCTCTTGCTGCAATAGGAGCATTAACGAACTACTTGCTCCGCCTATTGGGATTGATTATCCTTTATCCTTTTTACTTCC
This sequence comes from Flavobacteriales bacterium, assembly GCA_020201045.1. Lineage (GTDB taxonomy): Bacteria > Bacteroidota > Bacteroidia > Flavobacteriales_D > Cryomorphaceae > JAIVHP01. The sequence goes on along the minus strand of JAIVHP010000050.1, from coordinate 3,793 downwards.
CTTGGCAATAAGCTCTTCGATGGCGTCTGCGATGTAGGCTTTTACGGCTTCGTATTTTTTTGGAAATTTCTTCCACTCGAAATCTTCGATGGAACTCGGGCTGGCGCTGAGCTGTAAGATTTTAATTTCTTTGTCGTTTACCGTGCCTTCCCAGGGAATGGGCTTCCATTTTTTCCCCTTCTCCGCCTTTTTTCGGGTTGCGGTTAGTTTGAATTTCCCTTTTATCTTTTCGCCGTTCTTGTGCTTGAACGAGCCCTTTACGCCACGCATTTCGAGTCTGCTGTTATTTTTGGGGAAACCAAAATTAATGAATTCATAACGGTTTCCTAATATTTTATTTTTGCAGAATTACGGTGCGGAAACATCTGTTAATAAGTTGTATTTTAGTGTTTTAATCGATGTTTGATGTGTCGGCGAGTGCCCGGTCAATATTAACTTATTGTTAATGTTTTTCTCACACCCAACTTCAACCCCGCAATTTCATTGGGAACTTTGATGTAAGGGTCTTTTCATTCCAATTTTTCTTATCGACAAAAAATAAATTTTGTAACCGATATACAATAGCATCTTATCTTTGCGCGCTTAAAATCAGAACGTTTAACCGCTCAAACAAAATAGATTAAAGTGAAGGAAGAACATAAAAAATGGTTTTCGCCCACACTGGGCAAAGAATTTGACATGCTGGTTTATGGGCATTACGGCACCCCCGTTATTGTTTTTCCATCTACAATGGGAAGATTTTTTGAAAGCAAGGACTTCAAATTGATCGATTCCGTCGCACACCTGATTGAAGAAGGTAAGGTGAAAATTTACTGTCCCGATAGTGTAGATGCATTGAGTTGGTATAACAAGCAAGCCCATCCGGCCGACCGCGTGAAGAACCACATGTGGTACGATACGTTTATTGAAGAAGAAATCGTAGATGCCATTCGCAGTGAATATGGAATAGACAAGGTCGTGGTGGCCGGAGCGAGTTTTGGCGCTTTTCACGCCGCCAACTTCGCTTTTAAGCACCCCGAAAAAGTGAGTCACTTATTTTGCATGAGCGGCTCTTTTGATGTGCGCTCATTTATGGACGGTTATTACGACGATAATGTGTATTTTAACAATCCGGTTGATTATTTGCCCAACGACAATAATCCCGAATTGTGGAACCTGAAAATAACCCTTGGCTTTGGCGAATGGGATATCTGTAAGGACGCCACCCTGCGCCTGTCGCATATCTTAAACGATAAAGGCATGTCGCACTGGCTCGACGAGCGAAAATGGGCCGAGCACGATTGGCCACTTTGGCGGATGATGTTTCCGCATTACCTATCACAAATATAACCGAATTAAACCCTTATAAAATGAAAAAAATTGGAATTCTATTTGGCCAGGAAAACACCTTTCCACAGGCTTTTATCGATCGTGTAAACGAGAAGAATATCGATGGCATTACCGCAGAAGCGGTGAGTATTGAAATGGTTCAGCAGGCCAAGCCGACTGAATACGCGGTAATTATTGACCGCATTTCTCAGGATGTACCTTTTTACCGCTCTTATCTAAAAAATGCCGCTATTTGCGGAACTGCGGTAATTAACAACCCCTTTTGGTGGAGTGCCGATGAGAAGTTTGTGAACAACGCCCTCGCCGAGAAAGTAGGCGTGGCCGTGCCCAAAACGGTTATTCTACCATCGAATCACCGCCCTGACGATACCGATGAGAACTCTTTCCGCAACCTGAAGATTATGGATTGGGATAATATCTTTAATTACATCGGTTTCCCGGCGTATATGAAACCTCATGCTGGCGGCGGATGGAAAAGCGTTTACCGCGTTGAAAATCCCGACGACCTTTTTGCAAAACATCGGGAAACCGAGCAGTTGGTGATGATGCTCCAGGAAGAGATCCAATTTACCGAGTATTTTAGATGTTACTACCTCGGCGGAGACCGCGTACACATTATGCAGTACGAACCGCGAAACCCGCATCACCTGCGCTATTTGCAGGATGCACCCCCGGTAGACCAGGCTATTTTAGACAAGGTACACGAAGGGGTGATTAAGCTCAATCACGTTCTGGGATACGACTTTAATACGGTGGAATTTGCCGTAAGAGACGGCGTTCCCTACGCCATCGATTTCTGCAATCCCGCTCCCGATGCCGACATTCACTCTGTGGGTGAAGCGAATTTTGAGTGGATCGTGGAGAATGCGGCACAGCTCGCAATAGAGCGCGCAAAAGCACAAAAGCCGGGACAAATGAATTTGACCTGGGGAAACTTTGTAAAAGACCAAACCGCCACGGCAAAGCCAGGTGCAAAAGCCAAGGCTCCCGCGGCGAAAAAATCGGCGCCAGCGAAGAAACCTGCAGCAAAGAAGGCTACACCAGCAAAGAAAGCCGCACCGGCTAAGAAGGCGGCTCCCGCGAAACCAAGCGCAGCCAAAAAACCTGCCCAGCCAAAGAAAGCAGCGACACCCAGGAGCGCGACCAAAGCCGACAGCACAGCAAAACGCATGATGGCTGCTCCGGCCAAACCGAAATCTGCGCCGAAGAAAGCGACTGCAAAACCAACAGCTAAAAAGGCAACGAAACCCGCTGCCAAGAAGGCGACAAAAACGGTTACCCCTAAAAGATCGGCTAAAAAATAGCCCGAGTTTTTAACAGTTTGCAGCGCAATGTACACCATCGGCATAGAAGAAGAGTATCAGGTGATTAATCCCGAAACGCGGGAACTCATCTCGCACGAGCAAAAACTCGTAAGTCGGGGTGAAGCGCTCTTGCCCGACCGGATAAAGGCCGAGCTACACGAATCGCAGATTGAAGTAGACACCAGCATTTGCCGCGATGTGAGCGAGGCCGAAGATCAAATCAAAAGCCTCCGCACCACCATTTGCGAAATGGCGGGTGAATTGGGACTTGCCATCGGTGCTGCCGGAACCCATCCATTTTCGTCCTGGCAAACACAGCTTATTACCCCCGGCGATCGCTACAACGCCATCGTTACGGAGCTGCAGGATGCGGCGCGCAGCAATTTAATTTTCGGTCTTCACGTGCACGTAGGAATTCCAAATAGAAGCACAGCTCTGAAGTTGGCCAATTCCATGCGGTATTTTCTGCCGCATCTCTACGCGTTATCAACCAACTCGCCGTTTTTTGAAGGGCGGAATACCGGGTTTAAATCCTTCCGCTCACGGGTCTTTGATAAGTTTCCGCGAACCGGAATTCCCGACCACTTCGACAGCCTCGGCGAATACGATGCCTTTATAGACCTGCTGGTGCGTACCAATTGCATTGACAATGCGAAGAACATTTGGTGGGACATCAGGGTTCACCCGGTGTACCCCACGGTAGAAGTGCGGATTTGCGATGTAACGCTTACGGCAAACGAAACCATCGGAATTACCGCTCTGGTGCAGGCTATCGCCGCCAAACTCTGCAAACTCCAGGATGCCAACCTGAGCTTCAACAGCTACAAGCGAACCTTGCTCAGTGAAAATAAATGGCGGGCAGGTCGCTACGGAATACAGGGCAAACTCATTGATTTTGGAAAGGAGAGCGAAGTAGATTGCGTAGATTTAATCAATGAATTGCTCAACTTTGTAGACGATGTTGCCGTTGAACTAAATTCGCGGAAGCAATTGGGCTACGTGGAAGATATCCTGGCCGAAGGCACTGGCGCCGATCGCCAACTGGCTGTTTTTGAAAGGGAAAACGATTTAAAGGCGGTAGTAGATTTTATTATCGCCCAAACCAAAAAGGAACTCTAAATGGCGAAGTTAAAACTGGCCTTACTCAATATGTACGACGG
>JAIVHP010000049.1 GCA_020201045.1 Flavobacteriales bacterium | reverse complement strand
GTTTTCAATCAACTCAATTTCTTCAACTTCCAATTTTTCGGGAACAACCGATACAAGGGCAAAGTCGATTTCATTGTCTTTCAGGCTTTGCAGCACCCGGGTTTTATTGGTCACATCCAAAACAAGATCTACGCCCGGATGCAGCCCGGTAAAACCCGACAAGAAATGCGGAATAACATACTTGCCGGTAGACGCGGACGAAATGCGCAATTTCCCCGTAAGGATACCCTTGTACGCTTCGGTTTTATAATTCAGCGCATTTAATTCGGCGATGACCCTATCGGCTATTTCCGCGATTTCCTTTCCGAAATCTGTAATGAAAAGCTGTCTTCCCACCACTTCGTAAAGTGGAATTTCAAACTGATCCTGAAAATTCCGAAGCTGTATAGATACCGCTGGTTGGGTCATAAACAGCGCGTCCGCCGCTTTTGTAATGCTTCGAACCTGAACGACTTTCAAAAATATCTGCAATTGATGAATGGTATAAACCATAAATATATTTTATGTATGACATATTAAATATATATAAAAATATATGAATGTTGGGCTGTAAATTTGCCGACAGAAATAAACAAACCCAAACCGCCGCCTGCTTGCGGCAAAATATTTGAAGAACGCAATGATGGTTGGTTTATCAAAAGAGTCAAAAATACCGCATAAGCATCCATCTCCGCATTCTACTCCAGCATCCTTTCTCGAATTCAAAAATAATCCTTTAAACAGAAAACGACATGCCTGAAAATTTGCTTACAATTTTAATCTGTCTGTCTCCGGCGCTATTTGCTGCAACGGCAGTGCTCTCCTGGTTTAACAAAGGCAAAAGGCCTAAAAGTGTCATCGGCGCGGCAAAAGTCGCTTCCATAATCAGCATACCGATTTCGCTCATAAGTGTCTTTTTCGTTTTTCAATCGGGCGTATTCGAAATAATCGCTTTCGAGACACGGGGATTGGGATTCAGCCTTAGACTAGACCCCCTGAGCACGGTGATTTTTGCAATGATCAACCTCATAGGATTTGTAGTTTTAAGGTTCAGCTACAACTATATGGATGGCGATAGCCGGCAGGGTGTTTTCACCGGGAGGCTGGCAGCCACGATTGGTGCCGTTCAATTATTGGTGCTATCGGGAAATCTCGTATTGCTGGCATTGGCGTGGATAGTTACGAGCTTCTCGCTGCATCGTTTGCTTTTGTTTTATCCAGACAGGCCGCGGGCGAGAATTGCGGCGCGCAAAAAATTTATCGCTGCCAGGCTCAGCGATGCTTCGCTAATAGTAGCCTGTGTGCTGCTGTACATCCATTTTCAAACCGGGAACTTAGGGGCAATTGCCGATGGGATGCGCGAAATGCTAAGTGGCGAAATTCCATGGACTATAGAGTTATCGGCCTTGTTTATAGCTGTAGCTGCGATACTCAAGTCGGCCTTGTTTCCCACCCATGGTTGGCTTATTGAAGTTATGGAAACACCTACCCCTGTATCGGCTTTATTGCACGCGGGATTGCTAAACGCCGGCCCGTTTTTAGCCGCAAGGGTGGCCTATGTATTAGAAGGATCGCAATATGCTCCTATGGTGCTGATAGCATTTGGCGGCGTTACCGCTCTTTTTGCATCCCTGGCTTACCTTACCCAAACTTCTGTAAAAACGGCTTTGGGCTATTCCAGCGTCTCGCACATGGGATTTAGCCTGCTGCTTTGCGGATTGGGATTGTACTCCGCAGCGGTTCTCCACCTCGTGGCACACTCCTTTTACAAGGCACACGCTTTTCTTTCGTCTGGTAGCGCGATAGACGTCATTAAAGGTAGCCAAACGGTTTCGAACCAGAGAGCTGGAAAGCTTGTTCGCGTTGTAACGAGCGTGGTTATGGCCGGGGCACTCTTCACCGCTCCATTTATATTATTCGGTGTAAATCCGCTGCACGAAATGGACTTTTTGGCCGTAGGTAGCGTGGTGGTTCTCGGCTTATCGCTGCTCATTTCGCGGAGCCTCGATGCCCGACTTAGATCGGGCGTTCTGTCGCGAATCGTTTTGCTGAGCTTAATGGTAGCGGTGGCATTTTTCGCTTTGGAAACCGGAATGAGCCGAATTTTAGGAGCAGAAGTGCCCGCCCTTGCAGGTTCGCATGAACTTCTCTCGGTGTTAACTATTTCTCTACTCGCCACATTTGCAATAGCCACATTGGCACAGGCACTTTCGCCACAGGGATCTTCCAACCGGTTTTGGCAAAAAATGGCCATCCACTTTCGGAATGGGTTCTACACCAATGCCGCTTTCAACAGACTGGTAAACGCTCTAAAATTTAGACAATAAGCAAACCAATAGCATTAAAAATCGCTGAAATCACTTCAAAACAAACACATTAAATGACAAAGCTCAACGGATTAAACGGAAAATCTACCCCGGAACTAAATTCTACATCGCTCTCCAAAAAACTGGAAAAAGCGTGTAAGAAAATGGCTCCACTTTGGCCCCTTGAACACTTTGTGGCGGTAAATCCCTATTTGGGTCTTACCTCCCAAACTTTTGAAGAAACAGCACATCAACTATCAGATTTAGCTGGAATAAGCACTACCCTGCCAGAAGATTTCTACTTCGAAGCTTTGGAGTCGGGGAAAATCCAGCACACCGATTTGCAAAAAGCGCTTTCCAGAAATGGAAACCAAAAACACAGTGACATCCCCGCATGGATTAAAGAAGTGAAAGCGCAATCGCTTCGGGAAGATTCAAAACCCAAACCGGAAAGTAGCAAGCTCAGCACTGTTGCAGATACCCTTGGGAGAATCTCCAACCGGAATTGGCAGAGCTTTACGACCGATTCCGTATCAGTTTGGGCGGCCTCATACTTCGACAAAGGGCAGGCGCGGTGGAAAGCTACCGACACGAACCTGCCTTTGTACGCGGCGTGGAGATTGGAAGCGGAAACAGACCGCTCGCCCGCAGTAATGGGTTTACCAAAGTTTCACCGCATTATCGCAGACTTGCCGCAAAATCCACTGGAAGCAGCAAATCAAGCGCTTGCATATTTAGACATTCCCGAAACAGCTCTGGAACCTTATCTGCACAGCCTGCTTCTCAAATTGAGTGGCTGGTCTGGATATATCGCCTATTGCGATTGGGAAAACAAACGATACGGAAACGACACCTGCATACTCAAAGAATTCTTGTGCGTGCTGCTATCGTGGGAATACGGCATAATGGCCAGCTCGAAAGACTCAGAACTGCGCAGCGCCTGGGAAGATTCAAAAGAACAGATGAAACAATTAGGCCGCGAACCAGATAGGGATAGCTCGCTGGCAAACCGACTTTTACTCCAGGAAGCTTTCGAATTGTCTGCTCAACGCGAATTAGCTGCCAAATTCGAGCAGCACAGCAAATCCGGTAAAAGCGAAACTCCCGCTCCAAAGGTGCAGGCGGTTTTTTGCATCGACGTGAGATCGGAAGTGTATCGCCGGAGTTTAGAAACGGTATCGCCGGAAACGGATACCGTAGGGTTTACCGGATTCTTCGGATTCCCGATAAAGTTTGTCAAGCTTGGCTCAGATGCTTCAAAAGATCACTGTCCGGCGCTTATTCCCGCCGGCCCCACAATTTTGGAAAGTCTACCGGATGAAAACTGGCAGATAGAAGCGCTCAAAAGGAAAAAAACGAGCGATGCCGTGGCCACTGCCTGGAAATCGTTTAAATCTGGATCGGTAGCTTCGTTTGGTTTTGTAAGCACCATGGGATTGTCATTTCTGCCCAAACTCTTCACCGATTCGTTCAGGTTGACCCGGCCGGTGAAACACCCAGACCACAAGGGGCTTGGCGCTAAGGAAATCCTTGCAAAGAAGGCAAGTATAAGTCCGGGAAGATTTCGCGACAGCGAAACCGGAATTGCCCACGACGATAAAGTTGCCATGGCGCGCGGCGCGCTCACCAACATGTCGCTGACCAAAAACTTCGCCCGCATCGTATTATTTGCGGGCCACGGTTCCACTTCGGTAAACAACCCACATGCCAGCGGACTGGATTGCGGTGCTTGTGCCGGGCAATCGGGTGAAGCAAACGCCAAAGTTGCGGCGGCAGTTCTCAACGATAGGGAAGTGCGGGCAGAACTTAAAAATTCGGGCATTACAATACCTGAAACCACCATTTTTCTGGCAGGGCTGCACGATACAACCACCGATGAAGTAAAGATATTTGACGAAGCTAAGGTACCTGCATCGCATACAAAAGACCTGAAAGAGCTGAAATTGAATTTGGCAAAAGCGGGTAAAGCAGCCAGAGCGGAAAGAGGGTTGCGCATGAACCTCAGCAACCTGGAAACCGAAACTGCTATTTTAAAACGAGCCAAAGACTGGGCGCAGGTTAGGCCGGAATGGGGTCTGGCCGGGTGCTCTTCGTTTTTAGCCGCACCGCGAAGTGTAACCCGCGGAATGAACCTGAGTGGGCGCACATTTCTTCATTCATACAACTGGGAAAAAGACGATGGGTTCAAGGTGCTGGAGGCCATTATGACTGCACCGGTAGTAGTAGCAAGTTGGATAAACTTACAGTATTACGGTTCAACGGTAGACAACAAAAACTTTGGAGCGGGAAATAAAACCCTCCACAACGTAACTGCCGGAATTGGAGTTTTAGAAGGATTTGCCGGTACGCTGCGCCCGGGACTACCTCTGCAATCTATCCACGACGGAGACAAATACCAGCACGAGCCGCTTAGGCTCAGCGTAGTGATTTGCGCCCCGAAAGACGCCGTGAACACTATTTTAGACAAGCACCCTTCGTTAAAGGAGCTCTTCGACAATAAGTGGATTTACCTTATGGCGATGAATAATCAGGGAACGCTTACGCATCGCTACACGAGAGACCTCGAATGGGAAAAACTCGATTCTGGAGCTGAATCAACCCAAGTCGAAAAATCGAAACATCTTACGGCCAACCTGGCCTGATTACCAGTGTAAAATATGGAAGTTTTCCGGGGTAGAAAATTGGTTATTGCCACCAAGCACCGCAAAGAATTGGCAATTGCAGGGCCATTGATTGCAGGTTTAAATATTACTCCTTTTGTGCCCGAAGATTTCGATAGCGATCAGTTCGGCACTTTTACCGGCGAGATCAGGCGGTTGGGCACTCCGCTGGAAAACGCCCGCAAAAAAGCGGTTCTCGCCGCAAAAAGAGAAAATGCTACCCTGGCCGTGGCAAGTGAAGGCTCCTTTGGCCCCCACCCAACCCTGCCCTTTGTTTCGAGCGATGAAGAAGTGCTTTTATTAATCGATTTGAAAAACGGTTACGAAATACACGCCAGTTACCTCACTCACGAGACGAACTTTTGCGGGAGTAGCATTGATCGAACAGCCGACTTGCAAACCTTCAGCGAAGAGATAGGCTTCCCGGAACACGGCATCATCCTAAAAGCTAATGACCGAAGTGGCGAGAGCTATATTTTCAAAGATTTCCCAAATACAGCGTCCCTTTGCGAAAAGGCAAACAAACTACTCGAAAATCAATTCCGCCTTTCGGCAGAAACCGACATGCGTGCCATGAACAACCCCACCCGGATGAGAGCGATCGGCGAAGCTGCAAAAATACTGGTTGAAAAAGTAAAATCTACCTGCCCCGGCTGTTCCGCGCCGGGGTACGGTGTTGTGGAAACAATAATTGGCCTCCCCTGCAAACAGTGCAGAATGCCCACCAGGTCAATTAAAGCAAGGGTATATCGCTGTGCGTATTGCGGCTTCACGGAAGAAAAAATCAATCCGAAAAAGATCGCCGAAGACCCTATGTACTGCGATTGGTGCAACCCCTAAGCAAGTCATTAAAGCCAAAAAGTGTTAGGGTGTAGATTCAGCTTCAATCGGCTAAGTGAAAACAAGAATTAAAATACAGTATTTTTCGTGCAAAGCCATCATTATCTGCCTGTTAATTCAGAATAAAACGACATATCAAAACGCTTCCCGATCAAATCTTCAAATCTCTTTGCGACAAACTGTCGTAGAACGCAAAAAAGTATATTTTTGCAGCTTGAATAAAACCTAAGCCCGTAATGGCCAAAAGCAACAATCCAAAAGAAGAGTCGAAAGTAGACGTTAAGAATGTTTATTCTAAAACAGAGCGGTACGTAGACGACAATAGAAATACACTCCTTATTATCGCCGGTATCATGGTAGTTTTATTTGTGGGATACTTTGCGGTAACCCGCTTGTATTTGGAGCCAAAAAACGAAGAGGGCATGAACCTGCTTTGGAAGGCGGAATACTGGTTTGAAATTGATTCGCTCGACAAAGCGCTTGTAGGAAACGAAGCTTACTACGGCTTTGAGTATGTTGCAGATGAGTACAGCGCCACAAAAGCAGGCGATCTCGCTTCTTACTACTCCGGAATCATCTACATGAAAAAAGGAGATTTCCCGCGAGCTATCGAATACCTAAAAGATGCCGATCTCGACGATGAGCTGGCCGGAGCCGTAGCGAAGGGTACCATTGGAGATGCGCTGGTTGAACTCGGGAATCTCGATGAAGCTTTGAGTTATTACAACGACGCAATCAACCACTCCGACAATATGCTCACCGCCCCAATTTATCTAAAGAAGGCGGGATTGGTTCACGAGGAGAAAGAAGAGTTTGAAAAGGCGTTGGAAAAATACAAAACCATCAAAGAAGATTACCCCAACAGCTCAGAAGCCCGGGTAATAGACGGGTACATTGCTCGTGTAGGAGGTTAATTATGGCGACATCCGGAAAAAATCTATCACAATATTCTAAGGATAGCATACCATCTGCATCTTCTTTTACATTTGGAATAGTTGTTTCGGAGTGGAATGAAGAGATCACTTCGGCACTCGCATCGGGAGCCAAAAAAACACTTTTAGATTGCGGCGCCCGCGAAATTAACGTGCATACGCATTGGGTTCCCGGGAGCTTTGAATTGCCCACAGCAGCCAAAATGCTAATCGACTCCGGCGACTACGACGCCGTAATAGCGGTTGGCTCGGTTGTAAAAGGAGAGACAGATCATTTTCAATTCGTTTGCCAGGCTGTTGCGCAGGGCGTAAAAGAAGTGAGCCTAAATACAGGCGTTCCCGTAATTTTTTGCGTGCTCACCGATAATACCATCGAACAGGCGAGAGAAAGATCAGGCGGTAAGCACGGAAACAAAGGCATAGAAGCGGCTGTGGCTGCGGTGAAGATGGCTGCGCTTAGAAAGAAGCTTCATTAGTATATTTCGGTACTTCTGAATTGGGCGAGCTCACTTCGTCCTTACCTTACTCCACTCTTTAATTTGCCAGTTTGTATGCGCTGTGCATAGCAAATTCCCATCTTTATCGTGTACCGGAATTTCGCAGGTGTGAAAAACTTTGCCTTCGAGTTCCAACGGAATCAATAGATCGTTCTTTACCGTAGACTCCGTAAGTTCAAACCGGGCAAAGGCATCTGATTTTGCCTGGTAGTGGTATTCCAGTTCCATTTTTTGCATGATGAGCCGATACTTCCGGGCGTCGAGAAAGCGCAACAACATTAAGCCGCTGCAAAATTCTGCCACTGTGGCCAATCCACAGGCATGAACCCCTTTGATGTGATTTAGATTGCTGCGTTTATAAGGTATTCGGGTAGTAATGGCGCGCGGCTCAACCCGGAAAATTCTTATTCCGTGGGGTTTATTGAAGGGAATACCCAGAGAAAGGGCCACATTTAACTTCTTCAAAGCCCATTTGCTTTGCGATGCGGCTTCTATACTTTTTGCTAAATCAATTTTCAAGGATGTCTGCTATTTGCGGTTTAAAGTACAATTTACTTTTCAAAACCTTTCCATCTTCGCGATAGATTGGCTTTCCGTTTTCGTCGAGCTTGCTCATATTGCTTCGCTGAATTTCCTTGAAAACAGCTTCTATCTTACCCTCCAAACCGTGCTTTAAAATGGTACCGCAAAGAATGTAGAGCATATCGCCCAGCGCATCGGCAATTTCAACCAGATCGCCGTTGCGCGCAGCTTCCAAATACTCTTCATTTTCTTCTCTCATAAGCTTATACCGCAGGTGAGTGTCGTT
>JAIVHP010000457.1 GCA_020201045.1 Flavobacteriales bacterium | reverse complement strand
ATTGTCATCGCATCCTGCGCTACATCCAAAACCTGGGTGAGCGATGATGCGACGCTCGCCGAACTTCCGGAAAGCGCTCCGCAGTTCAGGCTCTTCTTAATCGGCGATCAGGGTGAGCCCATATTGGAGGGCGAAGACCCCGTGCTGGGCGCTCTGGAAGCCATGACTGACAGTGTGAAAAAAGGAGCAGTCGTTTTTCTGGGGGATAATATTTACCGCTACGGAATGCAAACGCAGCCACCCGAAGCCAAAGAATTGAGCGAGAGAAAGATTTTGAAAGCGCTAAACGCGGTTAAAAATTTTGATGGGAAAGTAATTTTTATCCCCGGCAATCACGATTGGTGGCTGGGTGTTGACAATCTCGAAGCACAAGAAAAATTCGTCCAACACTTTCCTCACCCGCAGGGCACCAGTTTTCACCCCCGATCAGGCTGCCCGGGACCCGAGCTCATCGAGCTCAACGACAAGATTTCGCTAGTGGTGATGGACTCGGAGTGGTTCCTGCAGAGCGATATCGAAATCATTGCCAAAGAGAAAAATTGTCCTTACACCACCAGGCAGGAAGCCGTAGATGCACTTCGGGAAATCGCGGAAACCAATGTAGATAAAATGCTCGTTGTCGCGGTGCACCATCCGCTGTTCAACAACGGAAAGCACGCAGGCAATTTCACCTTTAAGCAACACCTTTTTCCGCTTACGGAAATCGATAAGCGGCTGTGGATTCCACTGCCTGTTTTAGGCTCAGTCTATCCGCTTCTGAGAAATGCGGGGGTCTCCAATCAGGATGCCTCGGGGGAGCTGAATAAAAAATACCGCGAATCTATAGAGAAAGCAATGGCCTGCCATCCAAATGTAATTCTGGCATCGGGTCACGAACACAGCCTTCAGTATTTCGAATTCGACGAAATGCGGCAGATTGTCAGTGGCTCGGGCAGCAAACAAACGCCCGTTAAAAAGAGTGGTGATGCCGGTTTTGTTTCGCCTTCAAAAGGCTTTGCCACCATTGATTTATATGAAAATGACGACTGCGCTATCTCCTTTTGGAAGAGCGATGCGCCCGAAAAACCTGTTTTCAGCACGCCTCTTCCCGAGGTGAGCGAATTATCTGAGGCGCAGGATGGGGATATCGATCAGACCTTTCCCGACTCGGTTGAAATCAGAACAGACACCATTTACGATGTCAGTAAGATAAAACGGTACTTCTGGGGAGAGCATCACCGTAAGGCCTGGACATCAAAGCACAAGTACCAGATGCTCAATTTGAAAAAAGAGAAAGGCGGATTGGAAATTTATCGAGCGGGCGGCGGCTTTCAAACTACGACACTTTTCTTAAAAGACTCCTTAGAGCGCCGTTACGTGATCAGGACACTCCGCAAAAACCCGACGGAAGTTCTACCCGAGCCTTTGCAGCAAACTTTCGCCAAAAATATTGTACGGGACCAAATATCGGCATCCCATCCTTTTGGTGCGCGCATGGTGTCGCCCATCGCCAAGGCAGCAGGGATTTATTACAGCACACCTGAATATTATTTCATTCCCGACGATCCCGCATTGGGCCAATACAGAAAAAGAGTGAGCAATCAGCCCGTGAGCATGGAAGAGTTTATAAATGCCGATTACGTGCGCGAACATTTTGGCCACGACGCTAAAGCGGTAGTAGGTACGGAAGGTCTCATGAACAACCTACTCGAAAAACCCGCGGAATCGGTAGATGTTGAATGGTATTGGCGCACCAAATTGGTGGATATGCTCATCAACGACTGGGATCGGCACGAAGGTCAATACTTCTGGGTGGCATTGGACAAGCAGGATCAAACCATATACCGCCCGGAGCAGATCATATTTGAGAAGCTTCAATCGCGCCGAGATAAATTGGTAGAATTTGCGGAGCGGTATTACGCTGTCTTTGCTGAGAATCTTGAAATCGTCGGAAAAACGGGGAATGATGTCTTTGTCATTGAATATTTACAAAACGATGCCATTCGCCTTACCATCAGCGCCAATGACCAAAATGAACCGTACTTTGATCGAGTTATCTATCCCAACGAAACCAAAGAAATTCGTCTTTACGGAATTGATGGTGATGACCGGTTGATTTTCAAAGATGTCCCAAAAGGATTCGATTTGAAGTTTCAAATCATTCCCGGAAAAAGTGATTTAGCGGAGTCCATCGAAGGGAAAATACCCCGAAAAATAAAAATACATACTCGGGAAGTGAGTCATACCGATGCGGCGGTTCGAAAGGAAAATATGAGTGACTTTACGGAAGATAAACTTGAAAAATACAACTACAATTACACCGAATACAAGCCTGATTTATTGGGGCCGGCAATTTCCTTCGGGTTTAACAGCGACGACGGATTATTTTTGGGCGGTGGGATTGTGTGGAAGAAAACGGGGTTCAGAAAATACCCCTACGCCGCTCAGCACAAGCTTCTTGCCAATATAGCCCCGCGAAACGGATCCTTCAATATTAACTACGAAGGACTCTACAAAGAAGCTTTTGGCCGCAGCGATCTGCTTGTCAGTGCCAATATTTCCGCTCCCAGCAACAACGGCAAATTTTACGGATTTGGCAACGACTCCGTGAATACAGGCGAACCCCGATATTACAATGTACGGCGCGATCTCTACGAATTAGCCGCATGGCTCAGGCCCGACATCGGTTCCCGCACAAACCTTTTCTTTGGCCCTTCCGTGGAATACACGAATGTGCGTATTTCAGATGACAAATTTTATACTTCAGAATCTGCGGGACTCACCGATTCGGATTTCAATTGGTTTACCCTTCCAGCAATCACGGGCTTTTTCAGTTACAATAGCACAAACGATGCACATTATCCCACCCGAGGGGTGAAAGTTAAAACGGTGTCGAGATGGTCGTTCAATACGCGCGACGACGAATCGCTCGTGAAGAGTAATTTGAGCTTGACCATTTACCAAAAAATACCCGCAACCGCCATTGTCATTTCATCTCGTGCGGGCGGTTTGGTCAATTTTGGTGAATATCGATTTTTTCAGGCCAATACCCTCGGCGGAGCGGGAATCCTGTTCAATTCAGAATCATACCTTTACGATCGCGCTACTTTTCGCGGTGCACCCCGCGATCGCTTTGCCGGACGGTCTGTATTTTACCACAATACCGACTTAAGGTTGAAAATAAGCGATGTGAGTTCCACTGTGCTACCC
>JAIVHP010000456.1 GCA_020201045.1 Flavobacteriales bacterium | reverse complement strand
CCACTGCGCCATACTGTACGCCACTCCTTCGCGGTTATCTCTTCCCGAGCGTCTTATTTGAAGGGGTATTTGAGAAGTAAACTCCATAGAAAACTTCGCCTTCTTACCGGGCAAAATGGGTTTGTTGAGCTTCACTTCCAGGATAGTGCCCACCGTTTCGAAATCCAGTTCGCTGCCATTTTGGAGCAGCTTTTTAACGTCTACGAATCCCTGTTCTTCTTCACTTAATCCGGCAATTCTACTACCTACACGTGCGTCGGGGTCTTCGATGGTTCGGCTGCGAACATCCATAGCACTCCCTGGCTGAAACGCATTGAAGTACAGATGGTAATATATATTAAACAGGGTATCGGGTGAGTTATTTACGTAAGTCACATCTTGCGTTCCATCGAATTGATGGGTTTGATCGTTTAAATCAATATCCATCTCATAGGATATTTCTTGTTGCCAGTAATTGCCCTGGCCAAAAAAGAACAAAGGGATGGCTGCGAAAACAAAAGAGAGTTGGTGTTTCATATTTTGCGAATTGGGTGCAAATATAACGCTTCATTAATCCCCGTGAAATGGGGTTTGCTCTGATTCTTGGCGTCAAAGGTCGATTAACTCAACAGGAATCGCCATATTCGAAATAAAATCCAGTACTTCGAGACTCAATATTAAGGCCATGAAACTGCCGAGAACATACACGCTTAAAGAGATTGCACATATTGCCGACTGCAAATACGTGGGAGGCGATGAACACCCCGTCACTGGTATCAACGAGATACACGTAGTTGAATCAGGAGATATTGTATTTGTAGATCACCCCAAGTACTACGACAAAGCGCTAAAAAGCGCTGCTACAACGGTTATCATAAACAAAGAAGTAGAAGCCCCCGAAGGAAAAGCACTCCTACTTAGCGACGAACCTTTTAGGATTTTTAACAATCTTACCCTTCATTTTAGTTCGAAGCAAACATGGAAAGAAGAGGCCAACCCCGAAATTCACCCCACAGCGCAAATTGCTCCGGGGGTGGTAATCGGAAAAAATGCGGTAATTGGCGCACACACCGTCATTCATCCCAATGTGGTAATTTACGACAATGCGCAAATAGGCAGCAATGTGGAAATTCACGCCAATACAAGCATCGGCAGCCACGCCTTTTACTACAAAAAAGAAGACGGGAAATATACCAAGATGCACAGTTGCGGTTCCGTTAAAATCGAAAACAACGTAGAAATTGGAAGCGGCTGCAGCATTGACAAAGGAGTTACAGGCGCCACGGTAATAGGCGAAGGCACCAAAATTGACAACAATGTACACGTAGGCCACGATACGGTGATTGGCCAAAACTGCCTGATTGCCGCCCAGGTAGGTATTGCGGGATGTGTAATTATAGAAGCCGGTGTTACACTCTGGGGACAAGTTGGAGTCCGCAGCGATATTACCATCGGTAAAGATGCAGTAGTTCTGGCTCAAACCGGAATTTCAAAAGGCCTGGAAGGTGGCAAAACCTATTTTGGAAGTCCGGTAGCAGAGTCGCGCGAAAAGCTTAAGGAACTGGCCAACACCCGAAAAATCCCGGGTATTTTGGAAGACATCAAAGCTTTAAAAAATCAACTTAATGCAAATTGAAAGACTAAAAGAGCGTTTGAAAGTAAGGGACTTTAAGTTAAAATCCCTGTTGGAAATTACCCAGTCTATCAATGAATATCTGGATACAGAGAGCCTGCTCGATCAGTTCAGAGATATTTTAGAAAACCGTCTTCAAATCAGGAGACTGATCCTTTTTAGCAAAATAGAAGGTGAATGGAAGTGCGCCATTCAGTATGGAACAGATTCTGTTTACGACAACGTAAACGTTGAAAATGAGTTTGCCAACATCGACTCGATCAAAATTGTGCAGTCAGACGACAGTACTTTTTTCCGCGATTTTGATCTCGTTATTCCCGTATTTCACGAAAACCGTCCTTTGGCGTTTGTGCTCATTGGCGATATTGACGGAGAAGAAATCAAGGTAAGTCCCATCATCAAGCACATGCGATTTATCCAAACCCTGGCCAATATAATCAGCGTAGCCATTGAGAATAGAGAGCTTTTCGCGAAAAGTCTGGAGCAAGAAAGAACGCATACGG
>JAIVHP010000455.1 GCA_020201045.1 Flavobacteriales bacterium | reverse complement strand
CGTCAACACCGCCGAGCAGCGATTGATTGGGTTCGTTAATACGGTGAAGCGAAGCGCCGAGCCATACTTTACTGCTGTAGTATAGTATACCCGCCGAGAAATCGTAGTAATTGGAAGTGGGAACCATTCCGATTTGCGCCAGGCTTGTGGGCGATTCGCGTATGACCTGATCGGCGAAGAGCAAATTGCTATCGTCAAAGGCGCGTTGTCCAAAACTTCCTTTAACCCCGAGCGCGAGGTTCGATTTTCGGGATATGCGGATATGCTGTGCGTAGTATAGAGATGCGATGGTATTGCTGAGCCTGTTTATTCCCGCAATATCCTTCATTACCGAAACGCCAATACCTCCATTTACTTCTTTGATGTAAAAATCGGTGCTGGCGGCGAATGCATTGTACTCGTTTTTTATTCCCGGCCACTGCTTGCGGTAATTCAATACAGCCCGTGTAGTTTCACTACCCCCCGAAAATGCAGGATTTAGGTATAGGGGATTGCTGTACGGTTGTGAAAATTGCATATCCTGTCCGTAACCATTTACCACACCCATAAGCGCCACCAGGAAGAAATATGTACGCTTCTGTAATTTCATTACCTAAACAGGGTTACATCTCCCACCTTCGTAACTTTCTTGCCATCGGCAAATACAAATTCAATTTTATAGACATAGACATCTTGTGGGCAGGGCTTATCGCGATAGGTTCCATTCCAGCCTTTTTGAAATTCGTCGCTGACAAAAATTAATTCGCCCCAACGGTTAAAAATGCTCATATCGTAATCGACCACGTATTCCGAAAAGGCGTAGAAGATGGTATTTGATGTACTTCCGGGGTCGTATAGCGGGTCGTCGCCGGGGTCGCTTGGCGTGAAAGCGTTGGGAATGGTGATATCGTGCTCAATTTCAATGGTAATCCATTGGGTAATGCTGTCGCGACATCCAAATTCATTTTCCACCACGAGTTCTACGGGGTAGTGGCCCGTATCGGGAAAGGCGTAAGAAAGCTCCGGCTGAATTCCAAATTCTGCGTCGTCTAGTCGCCAATCTCCGGTAAGATACCCTTCACTGGTATTGGTGAAAACGATTTCCGGCTCGCTGATGTCGGTGGTCCAGGGCGAAGCGATGAATCCGGCATCCGGACGTTCAAATACTTCGATGGGAAGCGGTGCTTCACTTTCTGCCCGGCACCCTTCCGCACTGGTTACCAACAGATCGACTTCGTATATCCCCGGCTCGTCAATCGTCAGCGCTGCCGGGTTTCCAAAGATAGACCCGTAATTTGATACGATCCATTCGTGTGAATAGCCGCTGCCGGTATTGATGGAGTCTACAAGGACCGTTTCAAATGGAGAACATCCGTTTAAGAGAATATCGGGTAAGTTTACTTCGGGAAGGGCGTAAACATCAACCATTACTTCATCTGTAATGGAGTTTCCGCAAACATCTGTTACCGTTAGCTGGTAAGTTGTGACTTCACCGGGTGAGACCGTGTGTGGTCCCGAGCCATCACCAACACTGTTGTTCCAGGAATATTCATAAGGTGGATGGTTTCCGGCATATTCGCCAATTAGCTCTACTGCTTCTCCCGGGCAGATGGCGGTATCGCCCGAAACCGACAACAGGCCCTGGGAGAACGAAATCACAGAAACGTTTATCTCAACGGTTTCTGATGTACATCCGTTCTCGTCTTCGGCAAAAACCGTGTACACGGTATCTTCAATGGGGCTCACTGCGCTGAATCCCGAAGTGGATGTGGTGTGGCTCCAGTGATAGGTGTAACCACCCGCGCCGCCGCTTGCCGCAGCCATCAACTCTGCGTTTTCGCCAATACAGATAAGTGTATCTGGCGAAGTTGAAATTACAACGGGTTTTGGCCCGTCAATATCTACGGTTAAATTGGCTTCACACTCGTTGGCATCTGTTACCAGCACATCGTAAGAGCCGGGAGCCAATCCGGTTGGGTTATCTCCGTGGTCTTCTCCATCTGACCAGGTAAATTCGAAATCGGGAGTACCTTCAGATACGGTTAATGCTGCGCTACCATCGTCAAGTCCGAAGCAAGATACATCGTTTAGGGTTGTTACCGTTGCCACGGGAAGGGGCCAAATTTCAACGTCGACTTGC
>JAIVHP010000302.1 GCA_020201045.1 Flavobacteriales bacterium | reverse complement strand
GCCTTGGCTGTAGCTGGTTTTACTTCTTTGGGCTCTTCTGCTTTTTCAGCTTTAGCCGCTTCCGCTTCGTTGGCTTTTTTAGCTTTCTCTTCGGGTGATTCTTCCAAATCTGGAGAAACCGTTTTTTCGGCTTTTACTTCCCCATCGGGCTTATCTTCCGATTTAGGAGCATCTTGAGATGCTTCTTTCTCTGCTTTTGGTTCGGCAGTTTCTTTTTCGGATTTTTCTTCTGATTTCGCTTCTGTTTTAGAAGCCTTTGGAGTTTCTGAAGACTCAGAAGGAGTCGATTCAGCTTTTTTGGTTTCTTCTTTTTCGTCTGAAACCTTTTTTTCTTCGCTTGCCATTTAGTTAGGCTATGTATTTGTATCCCGGATTATGTGGCGTACCGGAAGAGATTAATAGATCAATGAGCCGCCACCGGCTCAATTTTCGGACGGCAAAGGTAGCGTTTTGTTTTGATAATTAAAACATTCAATCACAGGTGAATTACTCTATTCTGATTTCGTAGAGTTTTCCGGTTATTGGTTCGGCGGGGTAGGGGATGTCGCCCTGTGGATATGGGGTGGTTGGCCACCAATGTCCGTAGTGGAATTCCTGAGTCATTACCGGCACCATTTGGTTGTTGGGAATCTTCGTGATGGAGTCATTCATGTAGCCCACTTCATCTCCGCCTACCCGCCAGAAAATTTCTTCGGGTCGCCAGTCGATCTCGTATTCTATTACGCCTCCAACAGATTCGCTGTGCTCGCGTTCGGTTTTGATGGTTAGCGCCTTGTAGTATTCGCTCCACCGGTGGGTGGTATAGGTTTTGTTTTGGTGGGCGATGGGCTTTTCGCCAACGCTAAAACCCGGTGGATCCTGGCATGCGAGATCCCAATTGGTGCAGGTAACCATTAGCTTTCCATCGTTCCCGGGGTTGTAGTCCGCTTCAATTTCGCCTTCTGGGGTGCCCGGCCAGTGGCGCGATGTTTTCACAATCTCAATGTCGATCTCGGTGTAGGATGAATTAGGGGCGTATACCGCTTCTTCGCGCGAATATCCCGATTGGATGTAGCCGGTACTGTCGCAAGCATTTCGCCGATTCCAGGCATCGAGCGATTGAAATTTCAGCCAGTAAGCACAGGTAATGCCGTTCCAAACATAATGGGCATTCAATATCTCGGGAAACGCGATGCGCGCTTTGAAATTCCCGTATGTAAAACCAAACCTGCCTTCAAGGCCAGCGTTTTTCTTGCTGAAAGGCGGGGCAAAATTTCCGGGATTCTGAACCACTAGCGCATCATCTTCGCTGCTGTACCAAACATTTTCGCAGGCTCGTTCGGGCATTTCCACATACGAGGGAATATTGCGCTCGCTGTTTTCGGCCATCTCCAGGAATATTTCCCGGGTGTAATTCGGGTCGCTTACGTCGTGGGCAATATTGATGTTGTGCAAGCTTGAGTCTCGCACTTCGGTGTTTTTATACTGCTTCCAGGCTGCAAATTCGAAAGTGTTTTGATCTGCCCCGCATGCGTTTTCACCCCTTTCTGCTGGCTGCGAAAAATCGAACATTTCGTAGTAGAGCCCGTCCGAAGGTTTTAATACGGCAAAGGTTTTTAGCTTTTGTGGACTCCGAAAAACCGCGAGCCCCTTGTCTTCCCATTCTTCCAATTTCGGATTCTTTTCCGAAAAAAAAGCAAAGGGATTCACGCGTTTTCCCGTCTCGGGATTTTCACTGAGTGGATTGTGTATGTAGTCGGGGAGCTCTTTAATAAGACCGACCGGGGCTGCTACCACCATAAATTCGTACACACCCACACGCGGGTTTCGCTTCCAGCGCTGGTTTATGGTATCGCCTTCAAGCGCGTTTAGCAAGATGTAAATGGCGTCCTCTCTTACTTGCTCGTCCAAAGGGTTATTGTTCGTCTCTGCCTTTTCCTGCACAGCGGCATACCACTCCGGATTGTTTCGTATTTTATTGCTCAAATCTTCAATTCGCTCTTCGCGGTTTTCCCAAAACGCGCGATTTTGTGAATAGTATCGGGGGTCGTTAAGCGGGTTTCCGGAAATGAAAAAGGAATCTGTCAGGGTTTTTTCTGCTCCCGCATCCAGTGGTTCTATTACCCGGAAAGGAGCTGGCTCATCGCCAATCCACGATCCGTAGAAGTTCTCGTCGCTTCTGTGGTGTGGTGCTGCCTTGCCAGCATCCCACTCTGGAAATTTGTAGGAGGCGTTCTGATAAAAAATCTTATACCCAAAGGATTGGCGCACTGAACCTTTGTTTTCCACGCTTAGTTCAAAGCGAAAGGTGGAGTCTTTCTCCGGGAGAACAATGGAGGCGAAGGGGCCGCCGCTCAAATCCATTTCCACCGTTAGGGTATCTCCTTGTGTTTGGTAGTTGGTAAATAGTTCGGCACTCAAACCAGTGGTGTGGTTACCACCCTTATCGCAAGCGGCAAGAGCGATTATTGAAACAATGACAATTACCGTGAAGCGTAAATTGAAATGGCTCATTCTTTTTCTTTTATCCCTCGGTCAAAACTAATCCAAATATCGAATCAGGGCACAACAAATCTGTATCTTTGCGGTTAGCACATTAGCTTATGAAGTCATTTGAAATACCTACATACTATCGCTCGCCAATTATCGGGAAAATCAAGAACGCCCGAAAGAAACAGGATCCGCGAAAGAAAGATTTTTCGCCATCGGAAGTAGATTTCGGGGCAGTGAGTTTTTTAATTCCGCGACACTTCGGTTTTTGTTACGGTGTAGAAAATGCCATCGAGATATCGTATAGAGCGCTGAAGGAGAATCCGGGAAAACGCATTTTTCTGCTCAGCCAGATGATCCACAACCCCGAAGTAAACCGCGATTTGGAAGAACACGGAATTGGGTTTGTCATGGACACCGAAGGAAATCACTTTTTGGAATGGGACGAAATCACTCCCGATGATGTGGTGATCATCCCCGCCTTTGGCACGACCATAGAGATTGAGAATTTACTGCGCGAAAAGGGAATTGAAACCCAGGAGTACAATACCACCTGCCCTTTTGTAGAGAAGGTATGGAAGCGATCTAAATCTCTCGGAGCCGACGATTTTACTGTGATTATTCACGGCAAGCACAAGCATGAAGAAACCAGGGCTACTTTTTCGCACAGCTATCAGGGGGCGCCATCGGTGGTGATAAAAGATATGAGTGAAGCCGAGATCCTTGCCGATTTTGTCACCGGCGCCAGGCCAACCTCCGAATTTTATGCAGCATTCGAAGGCAAATTCAGCGAGGGCTTTATTCCCGAAGAACACTTGAAAAAAGTGGGCGTTGTTAATCAAACAACCATGCTGGCAACCGAAACTCAGGCCATTGCAGATTTCTTTAAACAGGTGATGCAGGATACTTACGGCGAAGGTGAATTGAAACTGCACTTTGCCGATACACGGGATACGCTCTGCTACGCCACCAACGACAATCAAAGGGCAACAACGGGAGTGCTGGAGCGCGATGCCGATTTAGCCATTGTAGTAGGGGGTTACAATAGCTCCAATACATCGCACATCGTGGAGCTATGTGAAGAAAAGGTTCCTACTTATTTTATAAAATCTGCCGATGAAATTGAGTCGGCGCGAATCATCAACCATTTCAACTATCCGGAAAAAAGGATGGAGAAAACCGAGAATTGGCTTCCCGTGAAGGAAAAGGTTCGCATTGTGCTAACTAGCGGAGCATCTTGTCCGGATTCTGCCGTAGACCGCGTTATGCAAAAAATACTCACTTATTTTGACGGCATAGAAAACGTAGAAACGGCTGTTGAGAAATCTATTTCCGAGATTCAATAGCATCTTTCGCCCAACTCAGTGCAATTTCCAGTTGCTTCTCGGTGCTTAGGCAGGTATTGTCGAGCAAGCGGGCATCTGAAACCTGAATCAGTGGGTTTTCTTTTCGACCGGTATCCAACTCGTCGCGGGTTTTTAGGTTTTCTGCCACTTCTTCGCGCGACACATCAACCCCCTTCGCTTTGAGCTCGTTGTATCTCCGGCTCGCTCGAACTTCCGAATCGGCAGTCATAAAAATTTTGAGTTCAGCTCCCGGAAGCACTGCGCTTCCGATGTCGCGGCCATCCATAACAATGCCGCCACTATTTGCCGCCTTTTGTTGCAGTTTGCGCAGGGTCTCTCTTACTTCTTTTATTTTACTTACCGGGCTAACGAGAGAAGAAACTTCCATTTTCCGAATTTCGCTTTCTACCACTTCGCCATTCAGGCGTGTAAGGTTATCTCCGTTTTCATTCACAAAGTCGATATCTATCTCGCCGAGGGCTTCAACAATCCCGTCTTTATCAATAGCATCTTTGCGAATGAGTCCTTCCCGCATGGCGTAGAGTGTTACACAGCGGTACATGGCTCCAGAGTCGATGTAGGTGTATTCGAGCTCTTTGGCAAGTGCTTTGGCCAGCGTGCTTTTGCCGGTGGATGAGTATCCGTCGATGGCGATGTTTATTTTCTTCACGGCAGGCGAAGATAAGGGGATTGGCCTTAACCGGAAGTTGTAGCGCTATGAATTTTTGAAATCGGCGAATTTTACCCCAAGAGTAAAATGGTTGCTGGCACCTGCAAGAGAGTATGCGGCACGTGCGTAGCTGATGTGAATTTTTGCAATTCGCATTCCCAGTCCGTAGGTAAACCCGCCGCCGCCGGGTCGGTTTTCAATTTTGAGTTGCTGCCTGCGGTTGTAGTTGTATCCCACGCGAAGGTGGATGTTTTTTGTAACGATAACTTCGGCGTTAAAAACAAGGTGGCGCATAAGGTTTTCGCCAAAACCATCGTTTACGTTATTCACTTCTTCTCCGGTTATCGGGTCAATCTCTGGAGTGGCGTCTTCCTGTTCGGTGGTTAAGTCCCAGGTTTGCAGGTTTTCGGCTACAATCCCAAAGCGGAGCGGTGCCTTTTCGAGTTTTTTCGAGATACCGGCCTGGATTTCAAAGGGCATCTGCTCGTCTACACCGGGGCGATAGCTCGAAATGGGAGAGCCAATGTTCTTCATCATCAGGGTGGCTACAAAGCCGCGTTCGGGCTTGTGGAAGGTGGTGCTGATGTCGGCGGCAACTGCGCTCGATTTGTATTCGGCGAGCTCGCTCATTACATATTTTACATTGGCACCAATCGAAAAATTCTCATTTAATACCCTGCCAATACCGGCCTGAAAGATGTATTCACCGGCGCTGAAGGTTCCCTGAACCTGCCCGGTCTCATCGGTCATTTCAAAGCTTCCGTATCCCAGGCTTTGAATAGAAAGTGAAACGGTACCGAGCGATTTGATGTGGTGTGCATATCCCGCATGAGCGATATTTGCCTCGCCAAAAAAGCGAGTATAGCCAAGTGCCACTTGCCCGGATGTGGTTGAATCGAGTAGCGATGGAGCCAATATACCCAAGTTTAAATCGCCGTCTTTTATGGCAATAGCGTTTCCTCCCAATGCCGCAACGCGCGCCGGACTGACCATTTGAAGAATTTGGTAGTTATCCTGCCCGTTGCCCTGAGCCGAAGCAATATGGCTCATAGCGAGCAGGATTACCGCTAACAAAAATCTATTCATCCCGTCGAAGAAACGAAGTTTGATTTAAACTATTGCTACGAACGATTAAATTCATTCGAATCTGGTCGAGATTTGGTGAAAATTTCTTTGTGGTATTTCGGCCTGCTATTATTCCCTCGATTTGCCGAAAATAATGGGCTAGGCTACTTTAAGCGGTTCTTCCACTTTTTGGTTGGTCAACGCTTTTTCCACCACTTCAATCATCTCATCAACGTAGTGAAATGTCAGCCCTTTAATGTATCTGGGATTAATTTCATTGATGTCTTTTTCATTTTTCGTCGAGATAATGATCTCTTTGATGTTAGCGCGCTTAGCGGCGAGAATTTTTTCCTGGATTCCACCTACTGGCAGAACCTTCCCGCGAAGGGTGATCTCTCCAGTCATTGCCAAATACTTCTTAACCTTTCGCTGCGTGAATGCCGAAGCGAGTGCGGTTAAAATAGTGATGCCCGCAGATGGCCCGTCCTTCGGTGTTGCTCCCGCGGGAACGTGCACGTGGACATTCCACTTGTCAAAAACATCCTGATCGATGCCGATGGTGGCCGAATGCGATTTCAGGTATTCCAGCGCCAGCATGGCCGATTCCTTCATTACATCTCCCAAATTTCCCGTAAGGGTAAGCTTGCCTTTTCCTTTGGTAAGCGATGTTTCTATAAACAGAATATCTCCGCCAGTTGGAGTCCAGGCCAGTCCGGTAACCACTCCTGCCACGTCGTTGTCCTGATATTTATCCTTGGCGTGCGATGGTCCGAGAATGGTGTCTAAATCATCCACCTGAATGGTGGGTGTAAAGTCTTTTTTCATGGCAATTTCCATTGCCCGGTGGCGTATGAGTTTCGAAATTCTTTTCTCCAGATTCCGAACCCCAGATTCGTTGGTGTAGTCTTCTATAACCTTTTCCAGAACGCCTTTTCCGATTTTGATTTGGTCTTTGTTCAAACCGTTATTTTCAATTTGCCGCGGCTGCAGGTGGCGTTTGGCAATTTCAATTTTCTCTTCAACGGTATAGCCGTTCACTTCTATGATTTCCATCCGGTCTAGCAGAGCCGGGTGAACCGATCCCAACGAATTGGCGGTTGCGATGAACATCACATTGCTCAAGTCGTAATCCATCTCCACGTAGTTATCGTAGAAAGTGTTGTTCTGCTCGGGGTCCAGCACTTCCAGCATAGCCGACGATGGGTCGCCGTGGGCATCTCTACCGAGTTTGTCTATCTCGTCGAGAATAAATACGGGATTAGACGTTCCCGCCTTTTTAATATTGGCAATAATTCTTCCCGGAAGCGCGCCGATATACGTTTTTCGGTGTCCTCGAATTTCGGCTTCGTCGCGCAAGCCGCCGAGCGACATCCGTGCGTACTTTCTACCCAGCGCTTCGGCAACTGATTTCCCTAGCGAAGTTTTACCCACACCGGGAGGGCCGTAAAGGCAGATAATCGGCGATTTCATATTGCCCTTGAGCTTCAAAACAGCCAAGTGCTCTAAAATGCGCTCTTTTACTTTTTCGAGCCCGTAGTGGTCGCGGTTTAAGATTTTCTCCGCGTGGGTAAGGTCAAACTTGTCTTTGGAGTATTCGTTCCAGGGCAAATCCAGGAGAAGCTCAATGTAATTGAGTTGAACCGAGTAGTCAGCTCCTTGCGGATTCATGCGCTCCAGCCTGCTGAGTTCTTTGTGGAAGGCCTTGGCGGTTTTATCGTTCCACTTTTTGCTTTTTGCCCGTTTTTTAAACTCCTGCACCATTTCATCCTGCGGGTTTCCCCCGAGTTCTTCCTGAATGGTTTTCATTTGCTGGTGGAGGAAGTATTCGCGTTGCTGCTGATCGATATCGGTTTTAACCTTACTCTGAATTTGATGGCAAAGGCCGCTTCACTTGGAATGTTTGGCGATTGCTTGATAATCTGAAGCGCCAAATCTTTAAGCGATTGAACGAGCGCTTCGAATTTCTTGATGCTGCGCTTCGGTTTTATCTCCGCAAATTCGCTCACCTTAGCGCGAATGTAGGGCTCTTCGGCCACCAGTTCCATGAGTTCAAAGCGCTTTTTACCCTGAATGATCACGGTTGTGCTGCCGTCGGGCATTTTTAGCAATCGAATGATCTTGGCAACGGTACCTATTTTATTTAGCTGATCGAAATTGGGATCTTCAATTTCCTGATCTTGCTGGCTTACCACTCCTACCGTCCGGTCTCCGGCGTAAGCGTCTTGCACCAGCTTTATACTCTTATCGCGTCCAACGGTGATGGGTAAAACCACTCCGGGAAAAAGTACGGTATTTCTTATGGGAAGTATGGGTAGTTCAAGCGGTGTTTCTTCGTTGTTCATCTCCTCTTCGTCCTCACTCGTAATGAGCGGAATGAATTCCGTTTCCGAATCAACAACATCCTGAAAGTTTAGCGTGTCAAACATATCTCTTTGTCAAGTCTTAAAGTGAGAGCCAATTTGGCAGACTCCCTTTGTTTTTTTCGTGTTTCTACAGTAGTCAATACGCGTGCCAAATCCCGATTGTTTATGGCTTTCGGAATTTAGCGTCGTGTTTATTTACAAATTCAAAGATTTTTTCATCCCGCTTTGTCCAGGACTTTTTGCGGCGTTCCATCATGGCAGTTGCAGCTTCTATGGCTTTCTCCATTTTGAAGTCTTCGAATCCCTTTTGTGCCGAGCCCCAGGAAAAGGATGGTAAAAATTTCGGGGGAAACCCCGAGTCGAAAATATTGCAGCACATCCCCAGCGTGGTTCCCGTATTAAACATGGTGTTTATGCCCGCCTTGGTGTGGTCGCCCATCACGAGTCCATGAAATTGCATGCCTTTTTTTACGATTTTTTCTTCGGGGTAAGACCACACCGAAACTTCGCCGTAATTGTTTTTTAGGTTTGACGTGTTGGTGTCTGCACCTATGTTGCACCACGAACCAATAACGGAGTTTCCCAAAAACCCATCGTGGCCCTTGTTTGAAAAATCGCTTACAATGCAGTTGTTTACTTCGCCACCAACCTTGCAGTGCTTGCCTATGCTGGTGGCACCGTAAATTTTCGCTCCCATTTTCAGGGTGGAGTTTGCTCCCAGCGAAAAAGGCCCGCGGATGAGTGACCCCTCCATCACTTCCGCATCTTTGCCGATGTAAATAGGGCCGGTTGATGCGTTGAGCACGCAGTGATTCAGGTTTGCACCATCTTCTATAAATATGTCTCCGCCTTTGGGCAAAACGTCCCGCGGAAATTCCGTTGTTCGGAATCCTTTTGTAATTCCGTCAAAATCCTGACGCATTATGGCATCATTGTATGTAAAAATGTCAGACGGTTTTTCAATTATCAGACATTCGTCGTTGTAGAAAATTTCTTCGGAGCCAGCCCAAAGCAGTGAAAGGCTATTGCCCATCTCCAGATCTTTAGATCGTTTTTCGCTATCGATCTCTACAATTTTTCCCGCTACAAACTTTCCGCGGTAGGTGAGAAACTGATTGTTTTTTAATTGCTCTATGGCTTCCGCAAGAGAATCGGTGGGAATTACCGAAGCGTTTATTAGGGTTAATTCTTCTTTATCGCTCCAGTTATATCCTTCTTGCAAGTATTTTGCAGTGAGCATAAGCGGCTCTTGCCCGAATTGACGGGTCCATTTTTCGCCAATGGTGTCAATACCTACAAGTAATTCCGAAACGGATTTTGAAAAGGTGAGTGGCAGCAGATGCTTCCAGTTTAAATCAATCAGTACAACCTTCATGGAAAAATTTTGCTCAAAATAAAAAAGCCTTTCCGGTCGGGAAAGGCTTCTGAAAAATATATTTGATATTCCTTATTTCTTCTGAAACTTGGCGTATCGCTTTTTAAATTTATCCACTCGACCGGCGGTATCCACAAACTGCATTTTACCCGTAAAGTAGGGGTGTGATTTGTGCGAAATTTCCAATTTCACGAGCGGGTATTCATTTCCATCTTCCCATTTAATGGTTTCGTTAGATGGCGTCGTAGAACGGCTTAAAAATGAATAATCGTTTGATACGTCCTTAAATACAACGAATCTGTAATCTTCTGGATGGATGTCTTTTTTCATGACCTTGAATAATTCGGGGTGCAAATGTACATATTTGTTTCCATTCTTAAAATACTTCGGGCAAAATTGTAATATTTGTCGCGCATTTGAGTTCTGTCATCGGTGAAAACGCAATTAAACCTTCTGTATTATACCCTGCTCTTCGGCTTTCTGGCCGTAGGTGTGCTTTCTACGAGCTGTAGGAAAGACGATGTGGATAGTTCGCCGGATATCACATTGTCTTTTTCGACGGATAGTGTAAAATTCGATACCGTATTTAATACAGTGGGCTCTGCAACACAATTGCTAAAGGTTTACAATACGCGAAATTCTTTTGTCAATATTTCGCGTATCCGATTATTCAACGATGCAAATGAGTCGTATAGAATAAATGTTGACGGCGTTTCGGGAACGGAGTTTACCGACGTGGAGATAGGTCCGGAAGACAGCTTATTTATTTTTGTTGAAGTAACGGTTACACCCGATCAGGATGCGCTCTATCCCTTTGTGGAAGGGGAAATAGATTTTCAAACCAATGGCAATCAGCAAGGCGTAAAGCTCACAGCCTGGGGTTGGGATGCCATTTTTTACACGCCTACCGTTTTCCCAACCAATGGCCTGCCCGATTTTACGGTGATTGATACGGTGAACCAGAATGCCACGGTAACCTGGACTTCCGAAAAGCCAATTGTAGTTTACGGCTACCTCGTGGTCGATTCACTTCAAACGCTGAATATCGAACCGGGAACAGAGGTGTTCTTTCACGAGGGCGCCGGACTTTGGGTTTACCGCGACGGGAATATTCAAGCGATTGGAACGGCCGAAGAGCCCATTGTTTTTCAAGGCGACCGGTTGGAGCCGTTTTACGAAGAACAGCCGGGACAGTGGGATCGGATTTGGATTAACGAGGGTTCCACCAACAATCGATTTACGCACTGCACCATCAAGAACAACTTTATTGGCATTCAGGCTGAAACGCTTCCTTTTGCATACAACATCAATGCGCCAACTTCTGCGAATACACTTGAACTCGATCGCGTAAACATCCGCAACAATTCCATCGCAGGGCTATTTACGCGAAACTACCGCATAGATGCCGCTTCAAGTTTATTTAGCGCTGGCGGGCAGCACCTGCTGGCCGGAACGGGTGGGGGAGAGTACGACTTTGACCAATGCACCTTTGCTAACAACTGGCGATTCGGTATCCGGCAGTCTCCTTCGGTTTTTCTCACCAACCTGGTTCAGGTAGACGCCACTACCGTTCAGGTGCGTGAAATCGAGTCCAGCACTTTCCGAAATTGCATTATCACCGGAAACAATCTCAATGAATTGGGGCTCGACTTTGAAACAGAAGGCGGAGCGTCGATTGATCTAAAATTTAGAACTACCCTGATTACTGCCGAAGAAGATGTTATTGAGCCCTACCTCAATGACGACAATGAATTTTTTGCCGATAGCACTTTCGTGAATCTCGACCCGGGATTTATGAATTTCCCGGAAGGCGATTTTAGATTGACTGAAAACTCCAATGCAATTGGTCGTGCGGAGAATCAAAAAACCATTCTCCAGCAAATCTTCGCGGTTCATCATCCAAAGCGCCTTGTAATAATCGTAGTTATTGGCGTATTTGTGGTGGTTAACGATCTCCCGGTGGCTGTAAATGGCTTTAAAAAATCGATCGAGATCAAACCGCTCGTGAAAATACACCTTTGATACATTCCGACAGCCAAGCCCGAAGTACGAGAAAATGTCATCGCCCAGGGCGATGAGTTCTTCATCGGTTTCATCGCCGGTTACCAGCGCCACCGAACTTCTGTTTTTGCGGATTACGTGGGGGTATTTCCCAAAATAATATTCAAAGTACCTGGCGGTATTATTGCTTCCGGTGGCGATAATTGCATCGATTTTGGGCAGTCTGCCATCTATCCACTCCACGTCAAAATACCCTTCGCCCAAAGCTTCGTTAAAAGCCCTGAAAACGACAGGCAGTAAAAACTTATCCTGACCGGAGAGTTTGGCAACTGCCCGGTTTCCCAAAATTCCCACGGTAAACACGTCGTGAAATCCCACCATGGGAATGTTTCCTGCCAAAATTAGCCCAACCCGACTCGATGAAGCAGTTCGCTCCAACCCCGATTGGTCAATCCATGATTCCAGGGCTTCGGGCCGAAGCATATGCGCTATTCCATCCATGGCGCTCGAAATAGCGGTTTCGGTAAACCACGGATTGTGCAATATGCTCATGTGGCGAGCCGTTTGAAATTCCGTGTGGATCTCGTCGCTAATTACTCCATCAGGATTTCCGCCATTCAGGGCGTGCACCACCTTGTGAAGGGTTTCTGTAACTTCTTTGTTTATGGCGCGTTTCGATTTATTGATCATTTTTACTGCGAATAGAACAATTCTACCAATTGTTGACTTTATATTTGCAAAAGTATACATCAAAACTTAGTGTCGACCTATGGCTATAATTATAACAGACGAGTGCATTAATTGCGGGGCTTGCGAACCCGAATGCCCCAATAATGCCATATACGAAGGTGGAGTAGAGTGGAGGTTGAGCGATGGAACTGATCTAACAGGCCAGCAAACAACCCCCATGGGAAATGCTTACGAAGCCGACGAAGAACAAGAACCGGTAGATATGGATGTTTATTACATCGTTACCGATAAATGTACGGAGTGTGTGGGATTTCACGACGAGCCGCAGTGCGCCGCGGTTTGCCCGGTAGACTGTTGCGTAGACGACCCCGATTACCGCGAGAGCGAAGAAGAACTCCTGAAGAAAAAAGAGTTTATGCATCTCTAAATGTGGAGCCGGCAATCTCTTTAAAGTTTTATCGTTTCTTTATATCCATGAGATTCGCAGTTCTTATTACCATTTTATCGATTCAATCTATTTCGTTTGGGCAAAACCTTGCTGAATCGGAAGAGTTGATGAATGAGCAACTCGCCCTGGTGGGAGAAGCCGAAACCGGCGATGAGCGGGTAAGCGCCAATACCGTGTTTAGAAATCTGCTGCTGGCTACATTTGACTCTACCGGCGTATTCGATTATCCATTCGACGGTGTTCCGAAGCTCGCGGCAATCACAAGTCCCGATGGGAAATTTCGTTTATTTAACTGGCATCGCCCCATGCCTGATGGTACCCATCAATACGAAGCTATTTTGCTTTTTCCGGATGGGGAAGGTTACGCAGAGCTCACCGACGCAAGCGAATTGTCTGCCGCTGAAACGGCCGGTGAAATTACACCTGCCAATTGGTATGGAGCGCTCTACTACGATATCATTCCGGTGAGTAAAAAGAAACAAGATTACTACGTTCTACTCGGTTGGGACGCCACTTCCGAAATTACAACCCGAAAGGTAATGGACGCCCTTCATTTTACCGACGACTCGAGCCCGGTGCTGGGCAAACCCGTTTTTGAAACGGAAGACGGCTTTGTACACCGACGCGTTTTCGAGTATGCCGCAGATGTGTCTATGACTGTGAAATACGTGCATCCCTTTGATGCTATTGTATTTGATAAGCTGGAGCCACTGCAGCCCGGCTTAAAAGGGCAGCATCAGTTTTACGGCCCCGGAACGGGTCTTTCGGGATATACGGTTTCGAAAGATGGAAGGCTCAGCCTCACGGAAACAATGGATATGAGCCGCCCGAAAGAAGTGGAAAGCGAAGCCCGTTTCAACTTTCCCGAACGTCCCGATTACGACCGCGTTCGCGGAAAGAAGAACCCCTTAACCGGAGAGTAAAACTTAAGGGTTTCGTCACATATTCTCCCTTGGACTTCAAAAAAATACACGTAGTTTTGATGCCGAATTTGTAGATTTAAACAATCGGTAAAACCCCAAAAATGGTTCATAACTATAGCGCAGGCCCCTGTATCCTGCCACAAGAAGTACTTCAAAAAGCTTCTGAATCTGTAAGAGAATTAGAAGGCTCTGGCTTATCTCTCATTGAAATTTCGCACCGCAGCAAAGACTTTGTAAACATTATGGAGCGGGCTCGCTCGCTGGTAAAAGAGATTCTTAATGTGCCCGATGGGTACACGGTGCTATTTCTTCAAGGGGGTGCCAGCCTGGGGTTTTACATGTCGGCCATTAACTATATGAAAAAAAATGGCGGAAGAAGCGCCTACCTCGATACCGGTTCCTGGTCGTCGAAAGCCATTAAAGAAGCGAAACTACTGGGCGAAGCTCACGTTGTAGCGTCGAGCAAAGACGATAATTTCACCCATATTCCAAAAGATTGGTCGGTTCCTACCGGAGCAGATTACTTCCACTGCACATCGAATAACACCATTTTTGGTACGCAGATGAAGTCGTTTCCCAAAACAGATATTCCTGTGCTCTGCGATATGTCGAGTGATATTTTCAGCAAGGAAATAAACGTGGCAGATTTCGACCTGATCTACGCCGGCGCACAAAAAAACATGGGTCCTGCCGGAACTACAGTATATATCGCCAAGAAGGAGTCGCTGGGGAAAACCGGAAGAGATATTCCTTCTATGCTAGACTTGCTCGTTCACGACAGTAAGGACTCCATGTTTAATACGCCGCCGGTATTTTCGGTTTATGTTTCTATGCTCACGCTGGAATGGCTTAAAGGCATCGGTGGAATTAAAGAAATTGAAGCTCGAAATAATGCCAAGGCAGAGCTGATCTATGGCGAAATAGACCGCAACCCGCTGTTTTCGGGTACCACGGCGGTAGAAGACCGAAGCACCATGAATGCGACCTTTGTTCTAAACGACGAAGGCGCCCACCGCGAAATGTTTGACGCGATGTGGAACGAAGCACAGATTAACGGACTGAAAGGCCACCGTTCGGTCGGCGGTTACCGGGCTTCAATGTACAATGCCCTTCCGCTAGAAAGCGTGCAGGTATTGGTAGATGTAATGAAAGAACTAGAAAGAAAAGCATAAAATGAAGGTATTAGCAAACGACGGAATTTCTCCATCCGGAAAGAAAAAATTGGAAGCTGCGGGATTTGAAGTGGAAACAAATCACGTAGAGCAAGATAAACTCATCGATTACATCAACGAAAACGATGTGATGGCAATTTGCGTGCGAAGTGCTACAACGGTTCGCAAGGAAGTTTTCGACGCATGCCCGGGCTTGAAATTCGTAGGCCGCGGCGGAGTGGGAATGGACAATATCGATGTGGAATACGGTCGCGACAAAGGCGTTACCGTTGCCAATACGCCCGCAAGCAGCTCTCAATCTGTGGCCGAATTGGTGATGGGCCAACTCTTTAGCCTGGCCAGATTTACCTACGATGCAAACCGCGAAATGCCCGCGAACGGTAAGGACGAATTCAAAAAGCTCAAGAAGAAGTACGGAAAGGGCAAGGAGCTCCGAGAAAAGACCCTGGGAATTATTGGGTTTGGCCGAATTGGAAGAGCCCTGGCTCAGTATGCGCTCGGATGCGGAATGAAGGTGATTTGCGCAGATATTTTCGATGTAGACACCCATGTATCTTTCGAAGTTCAGGGCTATGGAAACATCGAAGTAGAAGTAGAAAAAGTAACCTTTGATGCACTCGTTCGATCGG
Organism: Flavobacteriales bacterium; assembly: GCA_020201045.1. GTDB lineage: Bacteria > Bacteroidota > Bacteroidia > Flavobacteriales_D > Cryomorphaceae > JAIVHP01. Next base: position 7,394 of record JAIVHP010000302.1, on the reverse strand, counting down.
CAGATGTAATTTCTATCCACGTGCCCAAGCAGAGCGATGGAAGCGCAGTAATCGGCAAGCGGGAGCTCGAAGCCATGAAGCCAGGTGTAATTTTGGCCAATGCCGCGAGAGGTGGAGTAATTGATGAAACCGCTCTTATGGAAGCGCTCGATAGCGGACACGTAAGCGCGGCGGCGCTCGATGTATTTGAAAACGAACCAACGCCAGACGAGAAGGTGCTCAAACACAATAAAATTGCACTCACCCCCCATATTGGTGCGGCAACGGAAGAAGCGCAGGATAGAATCGGAGAAGAACTGGCAGATTTAATCACGGCTGAACTTAAGCCGGCATAACGCTTTTGCGAATGCGGTAATGACATCCCGACCTTTTCGGCTTCACGGCCGAAAAGAAGACGGGTTGGAATGTACTGCCGGCCGCAACCCCAATATTCACGTGCGGAAATCGATTCCCGGAAAGTCGGGAATTTCTTTTATCCAGATAAGCGCCATTCTGCTATCTTTGAAGCCCAGCATGAAGCCCTTAGAGCTATTAAATACCGAGCAACTCTCCATCACAATCACCCGTCTCTGTCACGAATTGATTGAGAATCACGGAGATTTTGAGAATTCGGCAATAATCGGTTTGCAGCCGAGGGGAATCTACCTCGCCAACCGCGTGGTGGAAACTATTCGGCAAATTAAGGGCTTGGATAGCCTCAAGCATGGCACGCTCGATATTACCTTCCACCGCGACGATATCAGGCGAAAGGCGCAGCCACCCGTCCCGAGCGAGACTCAAATGGATTTTGATATTGAAGACTTGCGGGTGATACTCATCGACGATGTGCTTTTTACCGGGAGAACCATCCGCGCCGGGCTCGATGCCATGCTGGCCTTCGGAAGGCCGAAATCTGTTGAGCTTCTGGTTTTGATCGATCGGCGATTTAGCCGACACCTTCCTGTGCAACCCGATTACACCGGACGAACGATCGATACCATCGCCAGCGAGCACGTGGATGTGGATTGGCTGGAAACCGAAGGAGAAGACAAAGTAACACTCGTATCTAAATCTGAACTCGAATGAGCAGTTTAAGCGTTGAGCATCTTATTGGAATCAAACACCTTCAGCGCGAAGACATTGACCTTATTTTCTCTACTGCCGATAATTTTAAGGATGTAATTAACCGGCCGATCAAGAAGGTTCCTTCACTCCGCGATTTCACCATTGCCAATCTGTTTTTTGAGAACTCCACGCGTACCAAGCTCAGCTTCGAACTGGCTGAGAAAAGGCTTTCTGCCGATGTCATCAACTTTGCTTCATCGTCGTCGTCGGTTAAAAAGGGCGAAACGCTTATCGATACGGTAAACAATATTTTGGCGATGAAAGTGGATGTGGTGGTAATGCGCCACCCCAACCCCGGTGCGCCTTATTTTTTGTCGCAACACGTAGATGCGAAGATTGTAAATGCGGGCGATGGAACCCACGAGCATCCCACACAGGCATTGCTAGATACGTATTCCATTCGCGAAAAGCTCGGAGAAGTGTCCGGAAAAAAAGTGGTTATAATCGGCGATATTCTTCACTCCAGGGTGGCCCTGAGCAATATTTTTGCGCTCCAAAAGCTGGGCGCCGAAGTGATGGTTTGCGGTCCTGCTACCTTAATCCCGAAATTTATCGGAACGCTAGGGGTAAAGGTTGAACACAATTTGCGAAAAGCCCTTGAGTGGTGCGATGTGGCCAACGTTTTGCGGATTCAGCTCGAAAGGCAAGATATGGCCTATTTTCCATCGCTGCGCGAATACACCATGATGTACGGAATAACCAAAAAGCTGCTCGACTCGCTCTCTAAAGAAATTGTAATCATGCACCCCGGTCCCATAAACCGAGGCGTAGAAATTGCCAGCGACGTAGCCGATAGCGATTGTAGTATTATCCTTCAACAGGTCGAAAACGGCGTGGCAATCCGCATGGCGGTGCTCTACCTTTTGGCAGGAAAAATTGAACGCATGTCTTAAAATTTTATCTTTGGAACTTATCACCAAATACCGACAATGAAATTTAGCGTAGAAAACGAAGAAAAGTACACGGTAATCGTATCGCAGGTTGAAAAACTCGATTCGATTAGTGCCCCCGATTTAAAATCAGAATTGGTTTACCTCGGCAAAAGCGGAAAACGCAACATTATTATCGACCTTTCAGAATCGCGGTACTGCGACTCTAGCGGATTGAGCGCCCTGCTCACCGGCAACAGGCTCTGCAAAGAGAATTCAGGCTCGTTTGTGATCTGCGGTTTGCAACCTTCAGTTGAAAAGCTCGTCAAAATATCGCAACTTTACAGCGTATTAAATATTACTCCCACCAGAGATGAAGCGAAAGACATGATTATGATGGAAGAGCTTGAGCGCGATCTCGGTGATGAAAAAAAAGACTAATCCTATGAAACAAATTTTACTTTTAATCCCTTTTTTAGTGCTTAGCTACAGCGCTTCTGCGCAATGCGAGCCTATGTTTGATTTTGGAGACGAAGATTTTGGTGTAGCTCCAGATACTGTTGTAAATTTGGCCGAAGCCGATATCAACTCATTTTACTCGCAGCAAATTGATGTTCGTGTTCCCGCGGAGGCAGAAACTCCGTTGGGTAATTTCCCGCTCGACTCGGCATCTTTGGCGCAGGTTGATGGTTTGCCCGATGGATTGACATTTGAATGCACCAACCCACTTGCAACACCGTGCACTTTCCCTGGCGATACCGATGGCTGCGGAGTAATTTCTGGCGTGCCTGCCGAAGGGGGAACATTCGAATTGACCATTCAAGCAATAGTGTATAGTTCTGGATTATCACTTCCTTTTGATTTCGAAGGATACAGAATTATTGTAAACGATCCCCTGGGTACGGATGATGTCGTTGACATCAACGATATGACGCTTTATCCCAATCCGGCAAATGATGTAGTGACTATTTCGCTGAATGCGCAGCGAAGTGGTAGTGGTCATTTGCGCCTTTTTGATATGGTTGGTAAAGAGATTACTTCATCAAATATGAACATCCCTCAGGGAAAATTCACTTTTGATGTAAACACCAATGATCTTCCCGAAGGAGTTTACATTTACCGACTCGATGCATTTGGAGAGTCGACCACCAGAAGACTCGTCGTTCTGCATTAATTTGCAACATCCGACGGGTATTCCTGTTGCATTTTCATGAAATTTGAAGTAACCGTTCTGGGCTGTGGGTCGGCCACACCGACGCTCCGCCACAATCCTACAGCGCAACTCGTAAACCACGAAGAGCATTACTTTCTCTTAGATTGCGGGGAGGGAACCCAACTCCAACTGCGCAGGTTTGGGATGAAGTTTCAGCGCATCAATCATATTTTTATTACCCATCTCCACGGCGATCACTATTTTGGATTGCCCGGTTTGCTCTCCACCATGCACCTGTTGGGACGAACAACAGATATCCACATTTATTGCCGGGACGAATTGCAGGAAGCGATGAACATGCAACTCCAAATTTCCGGTTCCCGATTGCGTTTTAAAACCATTTGGCACCCCCTTAACCACACCAGCCGCGAAGTGATTTATGAAAATCCACGACTTGTCATTGAGAGTTTCCCGCTCAAACACCGCATTCCGGCTTGTGGGTTTCGCATTTCGGAAAAGCCCCGGCAGCGCAATATTCTTCCCGAAATGGTGAAGAAATACAATATTCCCATCCCGCGCATTCGCCAAATTAAGGCCGGCGCAGATTACCAACTCGAAGACGGAACAGTTCTCGGGAATAAGTCGCTTACCAAAGACCCACCGGCTTCCAGATCATACGCTTACTGTACTGATACGGCGTATATGCCCGAAACGGCCGAAAACGTAGAAGGTGCTGATTTGCTCTACCACGAATCTACAGGGAAAGTCGGCAGACTGATGCTCGGCCATTACTCGGCGCGATACCGCGAAATCGGTAAATTTGCAGAAGAAGCGCAGGCTGTTTTCCCGAATACTATTCTCGGTGAAGAAGGGCTGACGGTAGCCGTTTGATGCCTATGATTAGAAATTGTTTAAATGGCCTTCGGCCGTAATAGACAAAGCTTCGTGCCGATTGGGGCGATATGTTTTTTATGGACAGTTAAGTTTGATTGGGTTTGATTTACGTTTAGTTATGAGCAAATGGTAGCGACGAAGGAATGCTCAGTATCTGCTTTTGGCAGATGGTAGGCTCACTAGCCTTTGGCGAATGCGGCCAGTAAATGGACAAGCCTGTGGGAGTGGCTTACCTGTGATTTTGGCTTGCGGTAGTGGATGTGTATTGTGAATTTGTGGAGAAGAGGAGAAGGGAATTGCATCTTTTTGAAGTTTGATCCAGATATAAGTTCAATTGGAAAGATGGCGTTACGGATATCCCACGCTGGCGGGGGTGGATTCTGCGGCCCGGAGGGTTGCTGAAGACGGGGGTGGATAGTCTCCGATTTTCAAGACGATACGATATATCAGTTCAATCAAAAAAACCTGGTGTTTCAGCTATCTTCTCTAAAATGCTTCAGATCGGAGCCGCGCTCCCTGATTATAGTGGACAAATAGAATTTTTTTTAAGAAAAATACGAATACTTATGTTCTGGCTTTGAGCGACCGCGGCGCAGCTTCAGGGCTCTATAGACAGACACTAATTAAACTTTATCAATATAGTCAAGTGGCTGAGCCAGAAAGTTCGAGAGCAAGCCTGCGGTAGGCAGGGCTTTCGAAGCCCCAAAAAGCGCAGTCTACTGATGTAAATGAGCATTTTTGGGGCGAGCCTACCAGAGGTAGGCAGGCGTAACGCAGCTATCGGACTTTATGGAGAGACGCTAATTAAACTTTGCTCTAAACAGGAACAACACTATCTTTGTTATTTATAAGTATTCTAAATAATCCACATTGAAGAAGGGCATAACGGTAGTAGTTGCAGACAATAATCAACTCATTCAGATGGGGTTAAAGGTTGTGCTGTCCGCGGAAGAAGATATTGAAATAATTGCCCTTACCGATAATACGGCAGAGCTGAGTGAATTTTTGGAAAGAGAAAAGCCCGATGTGGTGCTTATGGATTTTACCGCCGAGGGTTTTTCGCTCGAGTCTATCCCGACTGTTTTCAAGAAAAGTCCGAAAACGCGCGTTGTTGCCATTACTCCAGACCAGGAGGGTACAACCATTATCAATGCCCTGAAGGCTGGCGTTACGAGCTATGTAAAAAAGAACTGCGATTTTGCCGAAATAGTATCGTCTGTGCGTGAAACTGCTGCTGGCAGTAAGTTTTTTTGCGGTAAGATCCTGGAAACCATTCAGCAAGTGGATATTGATCCCGAAGCGGATGAGTTTTCCAATTTCAATTGCGAACCCGTTCATTTGTCGCAACGCGAGCAGGAAATCATTACGCTGATCGCCGAAGGGCTAACAAATTCTCAGATAGCCGAAAAACTGTTTTTAAGCCCGCACACAGTTAATACCCACCGCAAGAATATCATGCACAAGTTGGGAGTGAAAAATACAGCTTCCATTGTGATGTATGCGGTAAAAACCAATTTGGTAAACGTAAATAAGTTTCTCTTCTCTTCGTCCTGACTTTATCGGTCTGTCAATCAATTTGCATAGATTTGTCTGATCATGAAATTAATAGCAGATAGTGGATCTACCAAAACCGATTGGCGTCTACTTACTCAAACCGGAAAGGAGTTTAAGTTTAAAAGCGAAGGGATAAACCCCTACTTTCACTCCAGCAAATCAATTGGCGAAACGCTTAACCAGCTTGACTTTTCGCCGTTTACTATGTTCGACATAAAGGAAGTTTACTTCTACAGCGCGGGCACCAATACCAGTCAGAATTTAAAAATAATGAATGAGGGCTTCGCAGGGGTTTTTACCAATGCCGAAGTTCATATTTACCACGATTTGTTGGGCGCTGCCAGAGCGCTTTTTGTAGATGAAGATGGAATAGCCGGTATTCTGGGAACCGGTTCGAATTCGTGTTTGTTTGTGGATGGAAAGGTTGAACTCTCCCTTGGCGGACAGGGGTATATTTTGGGAGACGAGGGAAGTGGAATGCACATTGGAAGAAAGATTGTGCGCGACTACATGAATGATTTGATGCCAGATCACATCAAGAGCGCCTTTATAGACGAGTATAATCTGAGTAAAGATCAAATTACGTTTGCGGTTTACAAAAAAGTCTTTCCCAACCGGTTTTTGGCATCTTTCAGCACTTTTGTAAGTGCGCATATATCAGACCCCTACGTGCAGTCCCTGGCCGACGATGCCTTTAAGAAATACTTTGAGCGCTACATTATTCAATACCCTAACTACAAAGACTACAAACTCCGGCTTGTTGGGTCGGTGGCGCATTATTACGCCGATTTAATCCACGAGAAGGCCGATCACTACGGCATTGAGATCGATAAAATTATTAAAGCGCCGATAGACGGTTTGGTGCGATACCACGCTTACAATCAGTAGTTGTACTTGAACTCCCGCTCTGTAGAGTTTCCGCAACCATCTTCCACCAGCACGCGCAAGGTGTTTTCGCCTTTTTGAAATTCCGCTTCTCCAACACCGATTTCAATCCGGCCTTCTTTGTAATCGTATTCCGAGAGTGTCCAACTTCCGTTTAAAAAGGCTTTGTACGAAGCCAGTCCCGATGTATTGTCCGAAACGTAGAAGTATAGCATCGATTGATCGTTTACCGTGCCACCGCCCGACCATTTAGAAGCTTTTAGCTCAGGCGCTTCGCTGTCGGTGATAAGTGCCACCCGCCCGAACTCTTTAATTTTAGCCACATAGGCATTGCCTTCAACGCTGCCGGTAATGTAAGAGCGCGCATCTTGTGGGTTGTAGTGCACGACCAAAAGTTTTGAGCGAAGATTTGCCGGTACATTGGAGATGTTAAACTTTAACTCGGCAGGTTTTTGAAGCGGAATGTATTCGTTTTGAATGGTGAAAATGGCGCTGTAGTGCTTATCGCCGGGCATTTCGCGACCGAAATTAAACCGAAGATCGCGGTAGAGTGCACCTGCGGGAATCGCAATTTCCAACTCATCTGCATAGGCAAAGTCGTTGTCGCGGTCGAAATGAAAATAAGCATCGTAGGGCTTTGCAGTTGGAAGCTTCCCATTTGGTTTATCCACTGACTTGAAATTAAACTTCAACTCCGACTTATTTCCGTAGGCATCTTTCAGGCTGTATATTCCCGTATTCGTTTTGTTTTCGGCGATGTGTATTACTCCGTTGCCATCCATCTCACCACTGTAAATTTCCAATTGGTTTCCAGGGTCTACAAACGATTTGTGGTAATGCCAGCGGTTTGTTTTATAAACTTCGTAGTCTTTATAGGAGTTGATGTGGCGCACGGTCGAGAAGTCCAGTTCGTCGAATACCGTTTTGCAAATCAG
>JAIVHP010000454.1 GCA_020201045.1 Flavobacteriales bacterium | reverse complement strand
ATGGTTTAACACGCGGAATAGGGGTAATGTCAGGAACTTCACTCGATGGACTGGATTTCGCATTCTGCAATTTCGAAGCTACAGCCGAGTTCAAACTTCTCGCTTTTTGTCATTTTCCGTACCCCGATGAAATTTTAAAGCTTCTAAAGATAGCTCCTGAAGTAACCGGAATTGAATTGCTCAAAACCGAACAGGTTTACTCGAATTTTGTAGCCCAAAAACTCGTGAAATTCATGAAATCGCTCGAACATTTGCCCCAATTCATTGCTTGTCATGGCCACACCGTTTTTCATCAACCCGAATCGAATTTCACCTTTCAAATGCTAAATGGAAATATTGTAGCGGCTGAAACCGGAATACCATGTATAGCAGATTTCCGAAGGCTGGATGTCGCCCTGGGCGGTCAGGGTGCCCCCCTTGTTCCCGTTGGAGATCAAATCCTTTTCTCATCTTACGATGCCTGCCTTAATCTGGGAGGATTCGCAAACGCCAGTGTAAAAAATTCAAAAGGCACCTACGCTGCATTTGATATATGCCCGGTAAACATCGCAATGAATGCACTGGCCGAAAAGTTGGGAATGAGTTATGACAAAGACGGAATTGAAGCCGGCAAGGGACAAATCGTTCAATCCGTTTTGAATCAGCTCAACGACCTTCCATTTTACGCCTTATCCGGGCCCAAATCGCTTGGGAGAGAGTGGCTGGAGCGGGAAGTTTCACCCCTACTCGATTTAATCTCCGACGAAAGAGACGCTCTGCGAACCTGGGTGGAGCACGCCTCTGTGCAAATAGGCCGGGCTCTGAAAGACGTGCCGGAACGCGGAAAGATACTCTGCACCGGGGGTGGTTGCCACAATACCTTCCTGATGAAGCGGATTCAGGAATACACAAGAGCGCCGGTGGTTATCCCCAAACCGGAAATTGTAGATTTCAAAGAAGCCATTGTTTTTGCCCTTTTGGGAAAGCTCCGCCTGGAAAAAAAAGTAAACATTTATGGCCATATCACCGGGTCTCATCGCAATAGTATTTCAGGGTGTGTATACTTGCCACCGGTTGAAAACTAAGTGTCCCAAGAATCCAATCAGCCTGCACGCCTCCTTGCGAAGTTTAATATATTTGCGCCGAATTGAAACCACCTATTTATGCGTGAACTGCTCAAAAAATTTGAAACCAAGAGTCCAGAAATAGTTTTCGAATGGAACGATTCGGAAACGGAAGCCCAGGGATGGGTTGTAATAAACTCGCTGCGCGGCGGTGCTGCCGGTGGCGGAACCCGGATGAGAGTTGGCCTGGACAGGCGAGAGGTAGAATCTCTGGCGAAGACGATGGAAGTAAAATTCTCCGTTTCGGGCCCTCCAATTGGCGGTGCCAAAAGCGGAATTAACTTCGACCCCAGCGACCCGCGCAAAGAAGGTGTTCTGCAGCGTTGGTACAAAGTGGTAACGCCGCTTCTAAAATCGTATTACGGAACAGGAGGCGATTTGAACGTAGACGAAATTCACGAAGTGATTCCGATTACGGAGCATTTCGGAGTGTGGCATCCACAGGAAGGGGTTGTAAACGGCCACTTTCAGCCACGTGAAAATGAAAAAATTCAACAGATAGGCCAACTCAGGTTTGGCGTATCAAAGGTAGTGGAAGACCCAAATTTTTCGCCCGACCCCACGCGGAAATTTGTAGTTGCCGACCTGATTACCGGCTACGGTGTAGCCATGAGTGTATTACACCACTACATAATAGCAGGCCAGTCTTATCAGGGCAAAAAAGCAATTATTCAGGGATGGGGAAATGTTGGCGCAGCCGCCGCATACTACCTCGCCGAAGCTGGTGTAAAGGTGACGGGAATTGTAGATCGCGCCGGCGGGTTCGTAAATAAAGATGGATTCTCTTTCGATGAGATCAAAAAACTGTTTACCGCCAAAGAAGGCAATCAACTGATTGGAGAGGGCCAATTGAGTTTTGAAGAAGTGATCCGCGATATATGGGATGTACCCTCCGAAATATTTCTGCCCTGTGCGGCTTCGCGATTGGTAACCCAGGAGCAAGTAGACCGTATGATTAGCGCAGGCCTTGAAGTAATTGCCTGTGGTGCTAATGTACCTTTTGCCGACAAGGAAATTTTCTTCGGTCCTATTATGG
>JAIVHP010000453.1 GCA_020201045.1 Flavobacteriales bacterium | reverse complement strand
GTGCTTTGTTTGGGACCGTATAATTATCCATTAAACGAAACTTTTTGTCTTCTTATACCTGCATTGATGATGGGGAATACTGTGGTATTTAAACCCGCCAAATACGGAGTTTTGTTGTTAACACCCTTGATTGAAGCCTTTCAAGAAGCTTTTCCAAATGGTGTGGTCAACATTGTTTTCGGTAGAGGGCGCACACTCGCGGGGCCAATTATGCAAACGGGCGATGTGGATGTACTGGCTTTAATAGGCGCATCTGGCAGTTCGAATGCGCTGGTATCTCAACACCCAAAGCTCAATCGCTTGCGGCAGGTATTGGGTTTGGAAGCGAAAAATCCCGGAATTGTATTTCCCGATGCCGATATAAATTTAGCTGTAAAGCATTGTGTTAAAGGCGCCCTGAGCTATAACGGCCAGCGCTGTACCGCCATCAAAGTGATTTTTGTACATAAAAGCGTGGCGCGAGATTTTGTGGCGCAATTGGCCAATGCAGTAGATCAATTAAAACTCGATCATCCCGCTACTGACAGCGAGTTGACGCCCATGCCAGAGCGCGGTAAGGTCGTTGCCATGGAAGAATACGTGGATGATGCGGTAGCCAAGGGTGCACGGGTAGTGAATAAATTTGCGGGTCGTTTTAATGATACATCGTACTTTCCCTCCGTGCTTTACCCGGTTAATACCGATATGCGAATATTTCGCGAAGAACAGTTCGGCCCGGTTGTTCCCGTTGTGGAGTACGACAATCTAGAAGAAGTTATGCAATGCATTGCTGAGTCGGATTACGGACAGCAGTGTAGCATTTTCAGTGAAGATGAAGCAACCATTGCCTCGGCAGTTGACAATATGGTAAACCAGGTATGTCGGGTTAATATCAACGTCTCCTGCCAGCGCGGACCCGATTACCTTCCCTTTACCGGAAGAAAAGACAGCGCCGTGGGAACCTTGAGCGTTCACGATGCTTTGCGTTCTTTCTCCATTCGCACAGTGATGGCAACAGATAGAAGTCAGCGCGGATTGGTCGGTAAAGTGGTGTCGGGAGGAAAAAGCAATTTTATGACTACGGATTATTTGCTTTAGCTAACGCGCCAAATGGAAACTTACATCTAGGCTTTTCGCTATTTTCTATTGCAGCATCTTCCAATTTAAGTCTGAAATCAAAATCAAACTCCATCGGTGCTCGTTAAAGTGTTGTGCACTAAAGCTTCTGACAACAAATAGATTAAGTTGATTCTAAAGGCTGAAACTTTAAGTATCTGTTAAAATTAAGCGAAAAATACTTGGTGGAATGGTAGCCATCGCTACCGAGATCGCACCGCTCCGAAGTCCGCTTCAGGCTGGCTTTGGCGGTAATTGAACACATCAACTTAGCTTTTACCACTACTGTGTCAGACTGTTTGCGGCTGTTGTAAAAAAACCTTTACAATTTTACAGCTCCGCCCGAACTTTTACCGTAGGCTCCATGCCCAGAGCGGCAGATGAGTCTTCCATTGCTCACAACTTATAAAAACAACAATAGGTTTTCATTCGTGAAATATTTAAATTTGAATAAAGTTTACGATAGTGAAAGTACTTCTGGATATAAAAGATGAAAAGGCTCTGCACCTAATTGAAGTGTTAAAGGGTTTGTCGTATGTTAAAACCAAACAGCTCACTGATTCCAAGGCCAAACTCATGAGCGAAATCAGGGAGGCGGTTGAAGAAATGAAGCTCATCCGAGCTGGTAAAAAACAGGCTCGCGACACAGAAGATTTTCTAAATGAATTATAGTGTTAAGTCGATCGATGTTTTTGAGCGACAGGCAAAAAGGCTCATTAAAAAATACCCTTCCTTAAAATCTGAACTGTTTTCTCTGGTACAGGCACTTAGAAGCAAACCCAAACAGGGTAACCCTATCGGCAAGGGCTGCTATAAGATTCGTTTGGCGATAAAATCAAAAGGAAAGGGTAAATCAGGGGGCAGTAGAGTCATAACTAATCTTACCGTGGCAAACGAAACAGTTTATTTGCTCTCTATTTTCGACAAATCACAACGAAACGCTATCTAATAAAGAGTTGGACGAGTTATTACAGTTTGTACCGGAATAAGGGGTTAAAGCGGGATATGAGCCGCTTCTTCATCCCGTTTAACTGGCTCTACTGAAT
>JAIVHP010000452.1 GCA_020201045.1 Flavobacteriales bacterium | reverse complement strand
CAGCTCATCGTCGAACTATACTCGAAATAATTAAACACATTCTAAGGAAAACTTAAATGGCCATACTAGATTTTCAGAAACCGGACAAGGTCGTAATGATCGAAGCCGACTCGAACGAAGGCAAATTCGAATTTCGTCCACTAGAGCCGGGTTACGGTATCACAATAGGAAATGCCCTTAGAAGAATACTGCTTTCTTCTCTGGAAGGATTCGCAATTACTTCAGTTAAACTTGAAGGCGTTGAGCACGAGTTTTCAGCAATGGATGGCGTTGTAGAAGATGTTACCGAAATTGTGCTGAATCTCAAGCAGGTTCGCTTTAAGCGGCAAATCGACTCAACCGACTCCGAAAAGGTAAATATTGTAATCAACGGCAGTGACAAATTCACCGCTGGCGACATCGGGAAGTTTACATCTGCTTTCCAGGTGCTCAACCCCGACCTCGTGATTTGCAGAATGGAGAAATCTGTGAAACTCGAAATTGAAATGAATATTGGTAAAGGACGCGGTTACCGACCTTCTGAAGAGAACAAGGTAAACAATGCGCCGATTGGTACCATTTTCATCGACTCGATTTTTACACCCATCCGAAAGGTAAACTACACCATCGAGAATTACAGGGTAGAGCAAAAAACCGACTACGAAAAATTGGTTTTTGACATTACTACCGATGGTTCTATCTCCCCGAAAGATTCCCTTCAGGAAGCGGCGAAAATTCTGATTCACCACTTCATGTTGTTCTCTGATGAGCGCATTACGCTCGACAACGAAGAGAAATCGGAAACTGAAGAATTCGACGAGACATCGCTCCACATGCGCCAGTTGCTCAAAACGAAGTTGGTGGATATGGATCTTTCCGTTCGCGCCCTTAACTGCCTGAAAGCTGCAGATATCGATTCGCTTGGCGATTTGGTTTCGTTCAACAAAAACGATCTGTTGAAATTCAGAAACTTTGGTAAGAAGTCGCTCACTGAGCTCGAAGATCTTATCGAAGCAAAGGGTTTGTCATTCGGAATGAATGTATCAAAGTACAAATTAGATAAAGAGTAATCACAAACAGAAGGTTGTAGAACCGATCTGTTATACAGGAATTAATCATGAGACACGGGAAGCGAAATAACGCATTAAGTAGAACGGCCAGCCACAGAAAGTCAATGCTTTCAAATATGGCATGTTCTCTCGTAGAGCATAAAAGAATTACTACCACGGTAGCCAAGGCGAAAGCACTCCGCAAGTTTGTGGAGCCGCTTATCACCAAGTCGAAGACCGACTCCACGCATTCCCGACGGGTTGTTTTTAGCAACCTGAAGAGCAAGTATGCCGTGAATGAACTCTTCCGCGAAGTAGCGCCAAAAGTTGCTAACCGCGAAGGGGGCTACACGCGCATCATCAAAACGGGCACTCGATTGGGCGACGCCGCTGAGATGTGCATGATTGAGTTGGTAGATTTCAACGAACTAATGCTGAAGGAGTCTAAGTCTAAAACCCGACGAAGCCGTCGCGGTGGTAAGAAGAGCTCAGGTGCATCTACCGAAGCCAAAAGCGAAGAAAGACGAGGATAAAAAGGAAGATGCTAAAGACTCAGATGATAAAAAATAAAGACTTGTTTAAAACTAGTCTCATCATAATGGGGATAATGTCGATGACATTATCCCCTTTTTTTTAATCTTTACACCATGGAAAAACTGCCAGAAAACCCCGCCATCTTACTTCTGGAAGATGGAAAAGTATTCCGCGGAAAAGCCGCCGGAGCCATTGGAACAACAGCCGGAGAAATCGCCTTTAACACCGGGATGACCGGTTATCAGGAGATATTCACCGATCCGTCGTACTACGGCCAAATTTTGATAATGGCCACATCGCATATCGGAAACTACGGCGAGCACATCGATGAAATCGAATCGGATACGATTAAAATAGCCGGAGTGGTTACCAAGAAGTTTTCAGAGAACTTTAGCCGCCTCGGCGCTTCGGGATCGCTTCAAAAGTACTTCGAGCGCGATGGAAAAGTTGGAATCAGAGATGTAGATACGCGTGCCCTCATTCGCCACATCCGCAACAAGGGGGCGATGAATGCAATTATCTCTTCCGAGATTTCCGATGTGGAAGAATTAAAAAAGAAACTCGCAGAAGTGCCGAGTATGGAAGGCCTTGAACTCTCGTCGAAGGTGGCGTGCAAAACCGCATACGAAGTTGGAGACCCGGCCGCAGAACACCGCGTTGCCGTGCTCGACCTCGGAGCGAAGAAAAATATCGTGCGGTGTTTGGTAGAACGCGGAAGCTTCTGCAAAATCTTCCCGATGAATACGCCGGTGGCAGAGATGGAAGCGTGGAACCCCGACGGGTACATGCTCTCTAACGGTCCGGGCGACCCCGGAGCGATGGAAGACACCATTCAGCTTACCCGCGAAATTCTCGACCTTAATAAGCCCGTATTTGGAATCTGCCTGGGCCATCAAATTATCGCTCTTAGTCAGGGTCTGAAAACCATTAAAATGTTTAACGGACACCGCGGCATTAACCACCCCATCCGAAACATCATTGCCGGAAAGGGAGAAATAACTTCGCAAAACCACGGGTTTGTGGTCGATATGGAATCGGCGGAGAATAACAAAGAAATTGAAATTACCCACATCCACCTGAACGACGATACGCTAGCCGGTTTGCGGCTTAAAAATAAACCCGTATTTTGCGTTCAATACCACCCTGAATCTTCACCCGGACCCCACGACTCCAGGTATTTGTTCGACGATTTTATTAAAGCCATGGAAGGCACTAAATCGTCAGTCACCACTTAAAAACCAAATGTAAAAATGTACATAGCAAGAATTGAAGCCAGGGAAATCCTGGATTCCCGGGGGAATCCAACGGTAGAAGTTGATGTAATTACTGAAAATGGAATACTCGGACGGGCAGCAGTGCCATCGGGAGCTTCCACAGGAGTGCACGAAGCGGTAGAACTCCGCGACGGCGATAAATCCAGATTTCTGGGTAAAGGGGTAACCAAGGCCGTTTTTAATGTAAATGACATTCTGAACAAAGAGCTCGCAGGAGCCTATATCATGGAGCAGAATCTCCTCGATAAGGCGATGCTCGGTATAGACGGAACAGACAATAAAGGCGTAATTGGCGCCAACGCTATCCTGGGTGTATCTATGGCCGCAGCCAAAGCTGCTGCACAGGAATCGGGACAGCCCCTATACCGATACATCGGCGGGGTGAATGCCAAAACCCTTCCCATACCCATGATGAATATCCTTAACGGCGGCTCTCACGCCGATAACAATGTAGATGTTCAGGAATTTATGGTTATGCCTATCGGCGCATCGTCTTTTTCGGAAGCGCTGAGAATGGGAGTGGAAGTTTTTCACCACCTGAAAGGAGTACTTAAAGACATGGGGATGTCTACCAACGTGGGAGACGAAGGCGGATTTGCCCCAAACCTGAAATCGAATGAAGACGCACTTCAGGTTATTATGAAGGCCATTGAGAAAGCGGGCTATAAGCCGGGCAAAGATATTTTTATCGCCCTTGACGTGGCTGCTTCCGAATTCTACGACGAAGAGAAAAAAATCTACCACCTCGGTTCTACAAACGAAGATCTCTCTTCTAACGATGTGGTGAATATGCTCGCCGAATGGGCTGGCAAATACCCCATTGTAAGCATAGAAGATGCGCTGGG
>JAIVHP010000232.1 GCA_020201045.1 Flavobacteriales bacterium | reverse complement strand
TTCTGAAACCGCGGATGAAAATTGGCTTGTTCTTCCAGGATGGTGGTGTACGGTTCGGTTAATCGCTGAAGTACTGTGAAACTGTTCTCCTACCAATTTCCACCGACTATCTCTGCACGCCGGTCCGCCTATGGCGTGAACGGCCGGGCACCTGCAAAAAAGTTAAATCGATTTTTGATTAAGGAGATGTCGGAAGGCGCTGGTCTGAGTTAATCATCTTGATAAAAATATGCTGATTTTTAGATTATCCCATAAGCTAAGCTATATCTTTTCTGATCATATTTCAGGCGAGTCTTTATTAGATGCAGCCGAAGGCATGATAATGGACACTATATGCAGACTCAAATTAGAGTCTGGCAGTACACTCGAGTGGCTGGATCATAGAACTCGATAGCAAGCCACCCTCCGGGAGGCAGGCCTGCCTGGCCTTAGGTAGGCAGGGCTTGTGAAGCCCCAAGAAGCGCAGCCCTGCAGTTATTGCGGGGTGAGCACTTTTGGGTCGAGCCTACCATCGGTAGGCAGGCGTAACGCAGCTATCCGACTTTATGGATAGACACTTATTAAAACTCAATAACCACACCAACCGACGGCAGTAAAAGACCGGCCGTATTTTGAATTTCTTCAATCTGGTATTTGCTTGGATCATCCGGGTCTTCGATCGGATTTCCATTACCCTCTCTCACCACATCGATATTGGGGCGCAACTGAACCACGGCGTTGGTTACGTTCTCTACATCCAGATAAACATTCAAACTCCACGTGTCGAAAAAGTATTTTTTATCGATGCGTAAGTCAATTTGATACGCGTCTGGATTGCGAAGTGTATTCAATCGGTTAAAGTCTTGAATGCCCTGACCGGTTACATCCCAAATTGCTCTTGTAGCCGTTCGAGCCCTATCGTAAGGCGTATATGGCGTACCGCCCAAAATTCTAACGCGCGCGCCAATTTCCCCCCTTAAACAGCTTCCGCTGAACTAAAAACTCAACACCGTAAGCCCTGCCTTCACCGATGCTCCGAACCGGTTCGTTTCCGATCACGCCAAAATCAGCTCCCAAATTGGCGAGGTTTATGCTATCGCGTAGCGTAAAGGGGTAATTCGAATACTTTTTGTAAAACCCCTCCACCGAAACCTTGGTGTTCTTTTTAAAAACGTATTGAAATCCAGCTACATACTGATCATTTTGGATATACGTTACACCGTTATTGCGATTGGTTAAGCTGCCCGCCTGGTTTCGAAAACCCAGCACCGTATAGGGCGGCAACTGATAATAGCGGCCTATATTTCCATTAAATGTGAAGCCGGGAGCAATGCTGTAGGATAGCGAAAATCGCGGCGAGAATTGATCGATCGGGTTGTTCATCTCATCGCTGTAGTTGTTCCAGTCGCTTCTAAACCCAAACGAAAGCAATAACCGGTCTTCGAAAAAACTGCGACTCAATTGTCCAAACACGCCAAACCGCTGGAAATTGAGCTCTGATGAAAACGAAATAGTTTCTACCGAATCTAAGGTGGGAATGCGGTTGAAGGTGGAGTTGCGGTAGGTAGCATCTTCCAGGTTTAACCCGGCATTTATCTTCCAACCGTTGGTTCGCATGGTGTGCTCAAACCTGAATTTATTCTCGATCTCTTCGGAACCGTAATCCAGAATGAGGCCATCTGCATTCGACTCATCGTTGTTTTCGTATTTCACAGCCGTGTTGTTCAGGTGATTTCTACTGACCACCACATTCTGAAACCCGTTCTTTGAAAAGTGCTTGTAATTGGCGCCCACCGTGTAATTCCATTGCTCATTAGACGGGATGTTATTGAGCGTGTATTCCGCTTCTCTTCTGTCTTCTTCGGTATCGGCTTTGGCCACAGCTTCTTCGTTTAGCTCAAAAGTGTCGTAGGCACCCAATCCCACAAAAGTGATTTCGTTTTTAGAATTAAAACGGTGCTTTACTTTAAACTGCGAATCGTTGTAGGTGGGAAGAAAGGGCAATCCAAGTACGCCAAAAAGCAATTGTAAGTAAGATCTTCGCGCCGAGAAGATATAAGATGTTTTCTCTCCCAATGAACCATCGAAAGTTAGTCCAACATCGCTGGAACCGATGGTTAAATTGGTTTTGAGTCGCTCAGAATTACCGTCTTTCTGGGTGAATTCCAAAACACTGCTCAACGTGTTTCCGCGGTTTGCGGGAAAAGCTCCCGAGTAGAAATCGACGCTTTTGATGAAATTTACGTTTATGATTCCCACCGGACCGCCGGAAGAACCCTGGGTGGCAAAGTGATTGATTACCGGAACTTCGATACCGTCCAGGTAAAACCGGTTTTCGTTGGGTGCACCCCCGCGGATGATAATATCATTCCGAAAGGAAAGCGATGAAGATACACCGGGTAAAACTTGCAAAGCGCGGGAAATATCTCTGTTCCCACCGGGGTTTCTTTGTATCTCATTGGTTCCAATAGACTGGAGTGAAACGGGGCTCTCCTCGTCTCGCTCAAACACTTCTGAACGAATTTCTACAGCTTCTAAATCGGTAGATTTGGCTTTCAAGCCGATGTTGAGCTCTGTAGGCTGAGACGCAAAAACTTCAATTTCGAAAATGGTTTTGGTTTCGTAACCCACGTAAGACGATTGCACATTGTACAAGCCCGGTTCAATATTCTCAATCCGGTAATTTCCATCGATATCCGTGGAAGCACCGATATCTGTGTTTTGGATGGCTACATTGGCAAAGGGAATGGGCTCGTTTGAAATCTCATCGAACACGCGACCGGTTATCGCTCCGCGTTGCGCAAAACCGACAGATGTTGCAAAAACTGCGATGGCAAGGAGCAGAATAGGTTTCATGGCTTTCGGCAGGTTGGAGCTCATAACGAAAAAGAAATTGGATGGTTCTGTTCGGCAGGAAGTCAATATCATAGCTAAAAGACAGGTTGAGCGGATTCGCTATCGGTAAATTTTTCTCTCGTTTAGGGCGCGTTGAAATGTAAAGGTAATTGTGGTCTTCGGCAAACAGTACTGCATCTATAGACTCTTTGGAAGGGATATTAATCGGACCTGGGGGCAATCCTTTCACCACATACGTGTTGTAGGCACTTTCGGTACGCAACTGCTTTGTGAGCACCCGGTTGATGGTGAAATCGCCGAGTGCATAAATTACAGTGGGGTCGCTTTGGAGCCGCATTCCGCGTTTAAGCCGATTTAGGTAAAGGCCGGCTATGGCGGGTCGCTCTTCTGGAAAAGACTGTTGCTCGGCTTGTACTATAGATGCCAGTGTTGTTACTTCGCTTTGGCTCAGCCCGAGTTGGTTGGCCTTTGCCATTCTATCTGCCGTCCAAAACTTTTTGTACTCGTCTGCCATTCGCTGCACAAACTGTTCGGCGTTGGTATCCCATTCAAAACGGTATGTATCGGGCAGAAACATCGACTTAAAAGTGGCGCGGTTAAATCCGTATTTCGCGATGTGGTCATCGCTGAGCAAAAAGTTTGCAATTTCGCTAGAATCGGCTTCGATGGTCGACGCAACTTTTCCAGCCAATTCAGAGAGCGTTCGGGCGGAGTTAAACGTCACATTCACATCTTCTTCTCCCCTTCCGGCTCTCAGGGTGTTTACCAAATCGGCTGCGCTCATTCCGCTTTTAACGGTGTACTTTCCTGGCACTACCAGTCCACCTGTGTAATTCTTCTTTTCCATCACCCATCCCACAGCGCGCTCGCCCTTGATGAGTTCCTGCTCGGATAGGGCGCTCAGCACATCGTCTTCCGTCCATCCGGTATGGATATAAAATGCAGACTCTTCGCCATCAATATCTACTGCAGTGCCGTAAATTCTCTTGTAAAACATGTATCCCAGAGCGAGCGCCAGGGCTAAAACTACCAGAAAGACAACTCGGAAAATTCTACGCATTGTCGGGATTAATTTTTTGCATTAAACACTCGTCGTAAAAAGTTCCATTGTGATACGTCCAGTCTTTTTTGATCCCCACTTCGCGAAAATCAAATTTTTCAAATAGGGCCATGCTTGCCGGGTTTCCGGTGTGTAC
>JAIVHP010000451.1 GCA_020201045.1 Flavobacteriales bacterium | reverse complement strand
GATGAAGCGGGTAATTTCTCAACCGCACTGGCAAAAGTTACTGTTTTAGACACCCTAAAGCCAAGGGTCTTTGCGGAGGATATTGACGTGGAATTAAACGCCGAAGGAATAGCTTTAATAAGTCCCGGAATGGCGAATAACGGCAGTTTCGATAATTGCTCAATCAGTAGCTTTACACTGAGTAAAACCGTATTCAACTGTGAAGAACTAGGCGAAAACGACGTAACGCTCACCGCTGTTGATGCTTCGGGAAATTCAGCAGATGCGAGCTTTACCGTTTGGGTAAAAGACGATACAGCTCCGGTTGTATCTACGGTTGAGAACCCGGTGCTTTTTCTGGACGCAGAAGGCTCGGCAGTTCCTTCGACGGATGCATTTTTTGAGAGTCTATCTGACAATTGTCAATTGACTTCGGCAAGTTTCGATGTGGATTCGTTTAGCTGCGCCGATATGGGAGCGCAGGTAATCAATATCACCCTATCTGACCCCAGCGGCAACAGCCTGAATGTGGCAAGTGAAGTGATGATATCCGATACGATTAGCCCACAGTTTAATTTGGAGAGCATTGAGCTGGAATCCGATTTAAACGGAGAAGCTTCCCTCACGCCAGAAATGTTAGTTGACTTCGCTTTTGACGCTTGCGGTGTAGCCGAAATCACCGTTGAAAACGAGTTGTGGATCTGTGCGGAATCAGGTCAGGAAACGACTGTAACGGTGACGGATATTAACGGAAACGCAAAGAGTTTTGCACTTACAGTGATACTCACCGACAATATCGCACCCGTAATTCTCGCGGAAGGAACAATAGTGAGCCTTGGAGAGGATGGAAGATTTAATTTGAACCCCGAAATCTTAAACTGCCAGGTCACCGACAACTGCAGCGACGTAGAGGTTACGCTTAGCAGATCGAGAGTTTACTGTGAAGACATTGGAATGGTTCCGGTTACCATAACCGCAACCGATGCATCGGGAAATACGAACCAATACACGGTAATGGTTGAAGTGGTAGATGATATGGCGCCAGTTATTGACCTACCCTACACGGTATATCTATGCACCGGTGCGCTTTACAACTACAACGACTTTCTAAGCAGTTTTGACAATTGCGATTATACGCTAACACAGATTGCTGGCCCAGCTCAAGGCTCAGTATTAACTCCTGGACTATACTACGCCCGTTTTAA
This sequence comes from Flavobacteriales bacterium, assembly GCA_020201045.1. GTDB lineage: Bacteria > Bacteroidota > Bacteroidia > Flavobacteriales_D > Cryomorphaceae > JAIVHP01. Next base: position 965 of record JAIVHP010000451.1, on the reverse strand, counting down.
AGCAACGGACAGTTCGGGTAATGAAACTTATGAAGGCTGCAATATACAAGTGCTGGAATATCCCGAAGTAGACCTCGGAGATGACTTAACCATTGCTCCCGGATTGCTCGTTGGTTTAACCGCCGGTACAGACCCCGAACTCAACTACGAGTGGAGTACGGGGCACGACACTCCCTACGTTGAACTCTATGTAACGGGAAATATGACCGTTTCGGTTGCCGTTTCAAATCAGGGTGGATGTACTTCGTACGATGAAATTAACATTTCGACATCCACTGCTACAGGCACTGCCGAAATGGAAAACGGAAGCTCGTTTACCCTCTACCCCAACCCGGCCACCGACCGCATTAATCTGGACTTTGAGCTAAATGGCGATTTGCAAGATGCCACTGTTCGGATAACCGATATTCAGGGCAAGGTGGTAGGAATGGAGCAATTGGCTCATGTGAAAAACGGAGAAACCCGAAATATTAATGTCAACCATTTGTCGCAGGGAATGTATATCCTCACCATCTCGACAAATGATATGATGATGAGCACCAAATTTTCAAGACAATAAACGTCCTCATTTACAGCAAAAACGTCGGGTCAGAAATGATTCGGCGTTTTTTTATGCACTGAAATCGGCATTCTGATCCACTCCATTCGGAAATACCGTTTATACCCGGGGGCTGTCGATGCGATCTGATCCAAACCCACCATTAAAATATTTAAGGTCAAATCACAGCGCGGACATAATAATCTGCTACCTTTTCGGCCAATTTGTGAAAGATGATTTTACAATCCCTATTGCTGGTTGTAGGCTTCGCGCTGGTCATTAAAGGAGCCGACTGGTTTGTGGAAGCCGCTTCGTCGCTGGCGCGGAAATTCAATATTTCAGACCTTGCCATCGGACTAACTGCGGTGGCATTTGGTACATCTTCTCCCGAACTCACCGTAAGTATATTTGCCGCCATTGAAGGCCA
>JAIVHP010000450.1 GCA_020201045.1 Flavobacteriales bacterium | reverse complement strand
GTTCAGCTCTGTACAATCTCCTATACCGTCGAAGTTTAGATCGATAAAAGCGGGTGTATTACTTCCCGTTCCGGCATTGGCCAACCACAGTAGGTTTTGGGGTTCTCCGCCGTCAATTTTGTAGAAAAAACGAACGTAATCTGCATTGTCCCATCCGTTTAAGTAGGAAGCGAGCAATACCTTGAACTCCATAGCTGTGTAACCGGCAATATTGATATTTTCGATATTTAGGGTGATGGGAAGGTCGGCGCCTTCGCTATCCAAATCTTGCCCGGCGAAGTAGAAATCTCCGTCGGCGCCTGTTACCGCATAGCTGTCAAACCCGAAACCGTCGGTTCGGGTGAAGAAATCGTAAAATCCATCTGAGAATTCGGGAACAGATGTGGTATAGCCTTCTTCTGTCTCGAAGCTCTGTGAAAAGAATGTTTCGGCTGTTGCCGGTGTACCTTCCAGCCGGATATCGTCGATGGCGATGTCTTCGTCGCCGTCGTTCAGGTTAAATTCAATGTTAATCTCAATATTGCCTCCGGTTTCGGGAATGGCGACTGAAAATTCCTGAAAGGTATCGGTGATTTCAGTTCCGTCTCCTATTCCGTCAAAGTCGGTGTCGATAAATGGTGCGCTGTTAAAGGTAGATCCATCGTTTCGCACCCAAAGCAGGTTTTGCGAAGCTCCACCGTCTACGCTGTAGGTAATATGCATATAATCCCCAGCATCCCAATATTCGTTAGATCCGTCGTCGTCTTCTGCGATTAAAATTTTGAAGTTCAAATCGGAGTAGGATGCAATATTTGCGTCAAAAGTCAACGAAGCCGGGAGAGTAGCCCCTTCGCCGTCGATGTCCATTCCGGCGAAGTAGAAACTTCCCTGCGGATTGTTTACCTCATACCCACTGCTGATATTCGATCCGTCAGTGCGGGTAAAGAAATCTTCGCTGCCGTCTGAGAATTCATCTATACTCGTGGTATATCCACCTGCTGTTTCAAAATCGATGCGCTTAATAAGTGGATCTAGGGCGGGAGTATCGTCAACGCAATCGCAGGCTTCCGAAACGGTTACCCCGTCGGTGGCACTTCCAAAGTCGTTGGTTACGGTAACTTCATAAGTTCCAAATTCGCTTATGGCAATGGTTTGGGTAGTTTCTCCACCGGGCGACCAGGCAAAAGTTGCTCCTTCGTTTCCGGCATCGAGGGTAAGCGGGAAATCTTCGCTGCACACTTCGATGTCTTCGCCTAAGTTAACCAGTGGCGGGGCATCTTCACCCGCCGGGGTGTATTTAAAAAGGGAGAGCTTCCGCTGGCTCGAAGTGTAGCAAACAAAGCGCGGTGCACCGGCATTGTACTGAAGCAACCTATCGGTAACGGCAAGGTTACTCACTTCCCAATTGTTATCGGTGTTCAGCGCGAAATTCCAACGCTGATTGTCGGCAACTACTTCATCAACAATCTGCACATTGTTTCCGCTACCTGAACTAGGCTCAGTGTAGGAAGCAAACTTTTCGGTGTCAATGCTGTAAATGGTACGGCCGCTTCCGTCGGTTTCAATCAGCCAAACCAGATTCAAACTGGGGTTTGTAACTGCGCCTTCGGAAACTGTAATGGGATTATTTGGGAAAAACGTTCCGGTGTAGGCACTCGACATCGCAAATACATCGTCGGCTTCGGCGATGACGTAATACCCATCGGTTAGCTCGGACTCAGAACTTATTTTGGTGAAAATACCGGCTCCGGGATACGGATCTACATCCACTGATCCCGGGCAAAATTCCGCAATCTCAATTTCGTCGGTATCCGTTCCGGTTGGGGTGGTTACCGTTACCGAATAGGTTCCAAAATCGTTTATGGTAAGGGTTTGGGTGGTTTCGCCACCGGGTGACCACAAAAAATCGGCACCGTCGTTGCCGGCATCAATGGTAATGGGAAATTCATCGCTGCATATTGCAATGTCTTCGCCGAGGTCTACCGCGGGGGGAGCACTCGGATCGTCGAGTTTATAGAGAGACAAATTTTGTTGGTTGGATGCACTTAGGTAACAAACAAAACGCGGAGCACTTGAATTGTACTGTAAAATACGCGCAGGTGTTGCCACATTTGTCACCACAAACTCACCACTGCTATACGAAAAATCCCAAAGGGCGGTATTGTCGGTTATAGAAC
>JAIVHP010000449.1 GCA_020201045.1 Flavobacteriales bacterium | reverse complement strand
AAAAGGATTTTTTCACCAGTCAATCAAACTAATCCCTATCCCGAAGGTGTTTTGATAGTGCCGGTAATCGATCATGGTTTCACCGTATCCGGAAAAGAATTGCAGATGGCCGCGTAGATTTCCATTGATGGGAAAGACGTAGTTTAACTCCAGGCTGCCCCGAGAGATGTGATTAAACGGATGGCGCCCCACGGCGTAGATCATGTGATCGCCAAAAGCGCGAATTACTGTTATTTCGGCTCTACCAATGTAATCGTCTGCGTTGGGATTATCTTCGGTTTTGCCTTTGATTACGTACCACGGCCGAAACATAATTTGCCAGCCTTCTCTCTCCATGGCGAAATGAAAAATAATGCGGTTCCAACTCCTGGAAAGCGGCAGGGACTGACCGTTCGACTGGTGATTGAAAGACACCCCTGCCATCCTAGCCCGAAAACCGAGTACATTGAAATCGAGGGGATAGTTAAAGATCAATTCGGGTTCGTAGTTTATTTCCCGAAAGGGACGAGAGCGCGGCTGGTTATAGACTTGCCATGACGCCAATTGAGTGTATCCCACCCAAAGATCTCCTTTGTTGTTGAAAATGCCCTGGGCGATTTTGGTCTTCAGGCTAATTTGGAATTTCGATTCCACAACGTCCAGGTCTATTGGCTCACTCAGGGTAAAATCGGGGTTTTTTCCCGTGGGTCGCTCATTGGGACTACTAGACCAGCGTCCGAGCATAATATAAATCGGTTGATAAGGCTCGAGCCGAAAGGTTTGTCGATCTACCGAATCCACCAAATCCCACCTTTTATCGAGACTGCGTATCTCGCCGTTTGCGCTGATATTAGAGAATATTTGAGCGGTAGATGGCGCAAACGAAAACACCGTCAGCAGCATTGCACCAACGCATCTCAAATTACATTTCCCACAGCAAAACAAGGTCATCAAATTTATCTGCAAATGTAGTATGCTTAGGTTTACTATAATTTGGGAACCCGATGTTTATCAATTTTTTGCAAAGGGGGTTTAGGTGCTGGCTGCGCGGCAACTCCACGCTGCTGGTTAACGCCCTGCTGTGGGTATTAGCTGCTCATAAAAGTAACCGGGGTTGTAAAATCATGCCGCAGCGAGCCTCCGGCATTCGGATCATAAAAAATATCCGAATTCGTGAAATCAAGTTATGCCTTTTTTAGGTTTGATGCCACAGAATTGCAACATATTCGCTTCGCTGCCTGCCTGAGGCTACGGTCGTACTTGAATACTCCATTTTAGCTTTTACCACTCCTATTTCAAACTAGCTGTGGCTGTTGAAAAAAATCTTTAAGGCATTTTCGCTGCTCCGCCTGAACTTTAACCGCAGTCTTAGGCTGGTAGCGGAGCGATTTCTGCTTGACAAATAGGTCGGAAGAATTCATTAAGATGGTTTTTCCACCAAAAATTTAGGTGGCTCTGCGAAAGCGGTAATAATCCATTTAGACAGATAACCTTGTAAATCAGCCAGCATATGAGTGATGGATTGGGAAATGCCAGTGCTTTACCTGGTTTGCTTTGCACAATTACATCACATAGTTGTTACACCAGTAACAAAACTTAAAGTGTACCCTTATGAAATTTAGTCAAAAGCACCACGACCTCTCTGTATTCGATGCTCCACCCAAGATTCATTGGAACCAATACTTACTAGACGGTAAACTCCATACCTGGACCGGAGAAATGGAGCAAGTCTATTCGCCTATGGGGGGTGTAAATTCCGATGGAAGTGTGGAAAAGACTCACCTCGGTGAATCGCCTTTGATGAGTTCTGAAATGGGGCTAAAAGCTTTGACTGCAGCCAAAAAAGCATATAATAACGGAAGGGGGTATTGGCCCACCACGGCCACAGAAACGCGAGTAGAAGCGATGGAGCACTTTCTGAAGTTGATGATTGCCAAACGCGATGAGGTTAGCACCATGCTGATGTGGGAAATCGCCAAGAACAAGTCGGCTGCTTTTAAAGAATTTGATCGAACCGTCGATTATATACGCGATACAATAGAAGAGTATAAAGAGCTTCAGCGGCGTGGCTCGCGAATCGCTTCAAAAGATGGCATCGTTTCCCAAATTCGCCGCGGTCCGTTGGGCGTAGTGCTTTGTTTGGGACCGTATAATTATCCATTAAACGAAACTTTTTGTCTTCTTATACC
>JAIVHP010000448.1 GCA_020201045.1 Flavobacteriales bacterium | reverse complement strand
CACGCCCTGTTTGTCCATTTTCTCAGCGTTCTCGGTGCTTTTTTATATTACTTTGTATGCGGCCCAGCTTTGGTTTTGCAGACCACAGAGCCAAACACCAGAATTAACTTGTAAGGTCTTATGAGTAACGACGGATCAATACCTTGTTCGCGATTTAAATGGGTAACCCTATAAAGTCTTAATAGAGATAAAGTCAGTTAAAGCCATTGCCCCAGTTCATCAAAAGCAAGTACTAACCTATTTAAAACTTACCGGATTAAAGCTTGGATTGTTGATTAACTTCAATGAAGCCTTAATCAAAAATGGAATTTCAAGAATTGTAAATAAACTATAAGAACTTGGCGGCTTAGCGCCTTTGCGAGAAATAAAAAATATGGCTAAAGATTTAACTACATCCAATGTACACCGGGATGTCGATCCTATATTCTAACTTAGGGTATAAATTTAAATTCGATGGTTTTGCGTCTTGACCGCAGGGTTTCCAGCGAGCCGAAGGAGCAATCTCACCGAAGGTAAGCTCGGCGGAGCAGAGCAGATGCTGAACAAATGGGAGATTAACGGAAGTTTGAGAAGACTGTAGTATACCCGGACGCTATAGCATATACAGAGGAAGAACAACACCGCTAAAAACTCATTTACCCCACTTTGAAAATAGTAACTTTTAAGTTACATTTGCGTAAATGGACCGAAAGGTAAGAACAGTAATTTCCTATAAACACTACTTTGAAGAATTTTTGCTTGCTCAACCGCAGAAAGTGCAGGACAAAATATTTAAGGTAGTTGAGATTATAGAAACTTATGAGCGAATTCCGTCAACTTATTTAAAAGCAATAGCGGGAACTGACGGATTGTTCGAAGCCCGAATCAAGTTAGGATCCAACATTTGGAGAGTCTTTTGCTTTTTCGACAAAGGCAGATTGGTTATTCTGTTGAACGGTTTTACCAAGAAAACACAAAAAACACCGAAAAAAGAAATTGACAGAGCCACAAGATTAATGACTGAATATTATGAAAACAAAAAAGAGTAAAACGGATACAAAAACCTGGTCTGAAATAAAGGACAGTGTTTATGGTAAAAATGGCACGAAACGCAGAGACACCCTTGAAAGAGATTTTGAGTCTTTCAAAATTGGACTTTTACTACGGAAAGCCAGAGAAGAAAAGGAACTTACGCAAGAACAACTTGGCGCTTTAGTAGACAAAAAGCGAACTTACATTTCGAGAGTGGAAAATGACGGTAGCAATATGACGTTAAAAACATTGTATGATATTGTTGAAAAGGGACTTGGCGGGAAAGTCAGAATATCAATCGAACTATAAAAGTACGTGCTATAGCGGGGCGTTTAACTTGTCGGGATTTTCCTACATTCGAAATATGGTATTCAGACCAATATTATACTGGAATGAATGTTTTATTTTCCCTGTTCGCGAGCCAAAAGGCATGCGGGGAAAACCGCTACACGCCCATGCGCAAACCGCTACCACAACCTTATTCCATAAATCTAAAAACTTTAAACCCAATATCATTTATGAAAACGCATTTTGTATTAACCGCACTGTTTTTAGCAGCAGTGCTTATCGGTTGCCAGCCCGAAGGGCGAATCTACGTGGAGCACAAGGAATTGTCGCCCGACCTGGAGTGGTCGAAGGAAGATAAACGGGAATTCAAGGTGCCTGTAGAAGACAACACTGCGCTTTACGATATGCGTTTGTCGTTTCGCTACGCCACGGGATATCAGTATCGGGTTGTAAAAGTTAAAGTCACGGAGACGAGTCCGGCAGGAGAGGAGACGGTAAGTGAATACGAGCTCAAAGTAAGAGACGAGAACGGCAATCCGCACTTTCCCGTCGCCTGTGCGGCTCAATTCCCATAGGATGTGCTCTGCTTCTGGAAATTCATTTCCGTCTTCGAGCTGCTCGGAGAAGAGCCGTTTGATAATGCTTCGTTCAGACAGCCCCTGAGCAAGCGCTTTTAAGAAAAGCGTTTTATCCTCGATGTCAAAGTCGCCGTCGGCATTTATCGTGCACTCCAGCACTGTGGCATCCGTATTGGGAAATTTGCCGTTGTACGCCTTGTACAGCAACTGATTGATGCTGAAAAGGTGGGGGTGCAGATCGATTTCGGGATACTCTTCGCTGATTTTATCCAGGAGCATGTCGTTTGATATCTGATCGATTTGGCCCTCGCTGAGCGAATCGCTCAATTTGTAAGTGAGCAATACTGCAGCAGCAGCGGGCGGCTCTTCTTCGCCGATGGCCATTTTAAGGTACTCCAGAAGGTTTTCGTCTTTTACGTTTTCGGCTTCGGGAAAATCGAAGGCTTCGAGCAATGCTTTGTAATCTTCCGTAGTCCAATAACCGGGGATTTCATCGACGGTTTGAAGGCTGTTTATTTGAATGTCTATTTTAGTCATTTTCTATATTTTTTGATTAAATGTAATTAGTGTCTGTCTATAGAGTCCATTATCGGCGTTGCACTTGATATAAAAGCAGTCATTGACAAGGGTCAACTCCTTGATGTTTAAATCTTCGTGCGCCTTGCTAATGAACTCTCTAGTTCAGCCACTTTAGAGTATTGACAGACTCTAAATAAGTTGGTTGTAAGCACTATAACCGATTTAAAGGAACTTATCGGCAATTCTTTCTCGCCATTGATCTGTCTTCTAAAGCTCCATTCGCAAGCAATGATGGCCGAATGCCGCATTTGCGATGTATAGCCTGCTCACCTTGTTTAAATATAAGCATTTTGAATGGAATAACACGGCATCCGTGAAGCTGATTAAGCTCATGATTTTTTATCTCATTATTCTATAAACCTAAGTTCGATTCTCATTGGAGAATTCAGATGTTCATAAACCAACTCAAGACAACTAAGCGAGGAACGAGCGATCTCATGAGCACCGCTGAAAGCAGACCCATGCGAATAACTTAGCGAGGCACGAGCGATCTCATGAGCACCGCTGAAAGCAGACCCATGCGAATTACACGCATTTTTCTTCCTGGACATAAAAAAACCCGGCGTTTGAAAATGCCGGGTTTTGTTTGATTTATTGTTTTCTCAAGAGTCTTTTCGAACTTTCTCTTCGGTTTTTTCGGCTTTCTCTGCTTTGGCTTTTGAAGCGCAGCAAGATTTAGCTGATTTTTTGTCGGCGCAAGACTTGCCGTCTTTGGCTTTCTCCGCTTTCATTTCCGCACATTTTTTCTTTTCCGCTTCCGACTTGCCTTTGCAGCAGTCTTTTTCACTTTTGGCTTCTTTCGCGTTTTCTTTCGCTTCTGCTTTTGTCGCGGCAGTTGCCTTTTGTGCTTTAGCGTCTCTCTCTACTGCCGAAGTAAGGGTAGTAGACGTTTTTGCTTTAGCTTCATTTTTTGTCGTTTGCGCCTGGGCTGCAATGCCCACTCCAAAACAGAGCACAAGGGCGAGAATTAGGTTTTTCATAGTTGGATAGTTTTACCAAAGCTAAGTCAATTTCTGTGCCAATCCAATAGCGAAGCGTTAAATTATTTGGTATACCTGTTAAAAAACGCTTTAGCCTGAGTGCCGAGAGACGGCTGGCTATTGCGCAGTTGATTGGTTAGCCGGGATGCTTTTCGCCGGTACTTCGTTCCCGGGTCTTCGCGCGCGACTGGTTTTTGTATGAACAGCTTGATCGGTTTAAATACCGATTTTTTCTACAAAGCGAGTCTGGAGTCCTTTGAGACCATTGCAAAAG
>JAIVHP010000301.1 GCA_020201045.1 Flavobacteriales bacterium | reverse complement strand
TTTTTGGCAAGTCCGGCAGCTTCGTACATCAATGGCATTAATTTGCCCGTTGATGGCGGGAGAACCGGATCGCTTTAGTCTACCAGTAGCTTAAATCCCTTTCCGTGAATATTAATGATTTCAATTTGCGGATCGGGTTTGAGATGCTTTCGAAGTTTAGCGATATAAACGTCCATGCTCCTGCCGTTAAAGTAGTTGTCGTCGCCCCAAATGGCATTCAGTGCATAATTTCGCTCCAAAACCCCATTTTTATTGATGCACAACATGTAGAGCAACTCGTTTTCCTTTGTGGTGAGTTTGGTTTCTTCGCCGGCACCCTTTAATATCTGGCGGTCGTAATCAAAGTGGAATTTGCCCAATTCAAAAAGGCGCTTTTCGCTTCCTTCGGCCTGCAGTCTTTCGGTGCGCCGCAAAATGGCATTTATCCGCACCAGCAACTCTTCCATAGAAAATGGCTTGGTGATGTAGTCGTCGGCGCCGAGATCAAATCCTTTTAAAGTATCTTCTTTCATGGTTTTTGCCGTGAGGAAAATAATAGGGATTTTCTTGTTGATCGTCCTGATTTCTTTGGCTACAGTAAATCCGTCCTTGAGAGGCATCATTACGTCGAGTATTACAAAGTCGAACTGCTCCTTCGAAAAAGTTTTGAATGCCTTGTCACCATCGGTGCAAAGCACTGTTTCAAAGTCTTTTGCTTTCAAGTATTCCTGAAGGAGTGATCCCAGGTTTGGGTCGTCTTCAGCGAGGAGAATTTTTGTTTTAGATGTCATAGTCGAATGGGATTTGTATGGTAAATGTACTGCCTTTTCCTAATTCACTGGTAACCCCCACGGTTCCGTGGTGTCTTTCAATTACTGCTTTAACGTAGCTCAGCCCCAGCCCAAAGCCCTTAATATCGTGAATATTTCCGGTATGCACCCGGAAGAGCTTGTCGAAAATTCTTTTCTGATCTTCTTTTTTAATACCAATTCCGTTATCGGTAACTTTTACGATTAGCGATGATGGGTTATTTTCGGTGGTTATTTTAATTTCGGGCTTGCCTTTACTGTACTTGATGGCATTGTCTATAAGGTTGTAAATAACATTGGTAAGATGAACCTTATCGCCTTTTACCACTGGATTTGACGCATTGAAATCCTTCAAAATTACCCCGCTCTTTTTTGCCACTTGCAAGTCAATATTTCTGATGGTTTTATTGATGATCAGGTGAATATCTACCTGATCTTTAGAGAGCTCCATTTCGCCGCGGTCTAGAACAGCACTTCGGAGAACATTTTCTACCAATACGCCAAGCCGCTTGTTTTCGTCGCTGATCATTCCCACAAATTGATTCACGCGGTTTTTTGACTCTGACATGGTGGGGTCTGCAAGTGCTTCGCAGGCCAACGAAATGGTAGAGATGGGTGTTTTGAACTCGTGGGTCATGTTGTTGATAAAGTCGTTCTTTATTTCGGATATTTTTTTCTGACGCAAAATGGTTCGAATGGTATAGGTAAAGGCCAAAACAATGGTTATCAGGAAAAGCCCCGATGAGGTGAGCAAGGGCCAAAGCGTTTTTAGCATGTACGACTCCTGATTGGGGAACCAGATGTGGATATACGTCGGTGGGGTTACGTAATCTGATGGAAGCAGACGCATTCTGTATCCTTCGTTGACCAATTTTTCGGTCAGGGTTTCGCTTCTCGCGGGAAGCATTAATGCGGTATTGTGCTGATCGAATATGCCAAAGTGAAAAGCTGTGGTAATGCCGCCGGCTTCTTGCAAGCTCGATGAAACCATAGAGTCCATCTTTGTTTCAGAGTAGAGATCTAAGAAGTTTGAACCAAATGAGAGGCTTTGGAGCTGCTCTAAAATATCCGCTATTTGTTCAGATTGAAAGTCGTCTAAAGGCGTTTTGCTCTCCAGGCTTGACTCTTTGCTATCTTCCGATTGCCGGCTAAATCTCTCGGCGTCTTCTTCGGAATACTCCCAAACAATGTCTTTTTGATTTTTTGAGATATGGACAGCGTATGTCTCGTCGCCGGCGAAGTGGAAGGAGGTGTCGTAGACCTGTTCTGTAGATTCAATGGCCAATTCTTCCTCCGAATGATCGTCTTTGGCACTGTCCATTTGAAATAGAATCCGCTTTACGTCGTGCTTCTGCAGCCTGCGCATTTTCTCATTGCGCTCGAGGGTGCCGTTAAATTCTGCAAGGGCAACCTTTACGTTTCGCCTAAACTGGGCATCGCGCAGCGTTATCGCGTTTTGAATCCAATAAATTTGGATGGCGAATAACCCCATCAGTGAAATGCTGATTAATGCGATTAAGGCGTATATAAATGATTTCTTCAACTCTTTACAAAGGTACGTGTACTCTGGAGCACCTTCATTTTAGCTTAACCTAATTTAACAATTGATAATCTGGGATTAACGTTTGTTTCATAGGTGCTGCTGTATCTTTGAAGCGTAAGATTTCATCAGTTTATTTTTATTTCGCAACAGAGAAAGAGAGCCTTCACCGGCTCTCTTTTTTTTGTCTTGGAATAATCTAAAGATTGACGAACTTCACCCCATGGACCGAATTCAGAACTTTATAAACGGAGCCTTTAGCGATCCCATTTCTAATCAGTGGATTGATAATTATCAACCCGCCACGGGAAAGGTGTACTGCGAAATTCCCGCGAGCAAGGCCGAAGATATTGATAGGGCTTATCAAGCCGCAGAGAGCGCTTTTGAGTCGTGGTCAAATCTGAAATCTTCAGAGCGATTTCACCACATGATGAATGTTGCGAATGGCATTCGCGAAAGAATGGAAGAATTTGCTCAGGCCGAATCGAAAGATAATGGCAAGCCTGTATCTCTGGCTCGTGCGGTAGATATTCCCAGGGCAATCAGCAATTTTGAATTTTACGCTTCTGCTGCTACCCAATTTGCCAGTGAAAGCCACTACACAGAGGGTCTGGGTATAAATTACACCTTGCGAAGACCTTTAGGAGTGGTCGGTTGTATATCGCCCTGGAACCTGCCTTTGTATCTGTTTAGCTGGAAAATTGCCCCTGCATTGGCAGCGGGAAACACTGTTGTGGCCAAGCCTTCAGAAATTACCCCAATGACGGCGTTTTTGCTCAGTGAAGTATTGCGCGACGTAGGTTTCCCGAAAGGGGTTTTAAATATTGTACACGGGCTCGGTCCCGATGCGGGAGAATCTATCTGCATGCATCCCGGAATAAAAGCCATCTCCTTTACCGGTGGAACCAATACCGGAAAGCGGATCATCGAAAAGGCCGGAACGCAGTTTAAGAAGCTATCTCTGGAATTGGGAGGTAAAAACCCCAACCTGATTTTCGCCGATTGCGATTACGACGAGATGCTGAAAACCACTGTTCAAAGTTCCTTTGCGAATCAGGGGCAAATCTGTCTTTGCGGTTCGAGAATACTGGTGGAAGATTCAATTTACGAAAAGTTTAAGGCCGATTTTGTTTCGAAAGTGAGCAAAATGGAAGTGGGCAACCCCGCTTTAGATACTACAAAAATGGGAGCCGTAGTGAGCAAGCCACATATGGAAAAGATCCTGTCTTACATTGAAATAGCAAAGTCTGAAGGCGGCGAGGTGCTTTGCGGTGGAAGACGAGCTGTTTTACCCGGAGAGCTCAGCGAAGGTTATTACGTAGAACCTACCGTAATTGAAAACCTCGACCAGGAATGCCGTACAAACCAGGAAGAGATTTTTGGTCCGGTGGTTACGATCGATCGCTTTGCCACCCCTGCCGAAGCGCTGCAGAAAGCCAACGCCACGCCTTACGGACTTGCCGCCAGCGTTTGGACCAACGATCTGAAACGCGCTCATCGTGTTGCGGAAGCTTTACACACCGGAATAGTTTGGGTAAATTGCTGGCTTCAACGAGATTTGCGGACGCCGTTTGGAGGCGTAAAAAATTCTGGAGTAGGCCGGGAAGGTGGCTTTGAAGCGATGCAGTTTTTTACGGAACCCAAAAACGTGTGCATTAAATATTGATAGTATTATGAGCCGACTTTGGAGCAGGATCTTTCCTTTTTTGGGTGCCGCATTTACAATGCTCATCTTGAATCCACAAATTTGTTTCTCGCAATTAGAGCCATTTCTATTACTCGAAAAGCCGGGGACGGGAAATCGAATTAGGTATTATATCGGCGACGAAATCGAATTCAAGCGCTGGGATGATCCCTATTTTACAAAAGCCGGTATTGTGCAGCTTACCGACACATCTTTTATTCTGGAAGGGGCGAGGGAAATCAAAATTGCTGAAGTAGAGGCATTGGCCGACAGATCGAACGTCCAAAAGGTTCGCAATATCACAACCAACGCATTCTTTGCTATTCCGGTGATGGTGGTATTCTCGGCGGCAAATAACACGTTTAATACGGGAGAAACTCCGGTGGTAGACCGTGAAGTTTATCCGCTTTCGGCCATATTTGCAGGTGTTGGTGCGCTGGGTTTTTTGTACAAAGGGCGCAAATACAGATTGAAAAACAAATGGCGCCTGATAATGGTCAGGCATTAATCAAAAAAAATTCCGAACTTTCCAATCCTGCGTGTTTATCGTAGGACGAGTCACTAAAAGTTTATGTTAAAACAAGGTTTACAGCAAAAATTACTTCAAAAGCTATCGCCGCAGCAAATTCAATTAATGAAGCTGCTGCAAGTGCCAACTATTGAGCTGGAACAGCGAATAAAAGAAGAGTTGGAGTCCAATCCCGCACTCGACGAAGGTGCGGAAAAGGACGAGTTGAGCAGCGAAGACGAAGAGTGGGAAGAAAAGGAAAAAAGCGAAGCCGAAGAAGAATTTGACTTTTCGGATTATATCGACGACGACACGCCTTCATACAAGCTGAGCGCGCGGAATAAAGGAGCCGACGATGAAGAAAAGTCCATGCCCTTTGTTTCGGGGAATACGTTTCGCGACAACCTTACACAGCAACTCAGCCTCCGCAATATTACCGATGAGCAGGAAGCGCTGGCCAAAACCATTATTGGGAATTTAGACGACGATGGATACCTGCGGCGCGAGCTCGAAAACATCAGCGACGATCTCGCATTTTCGCAAAACGTTGAAGCGAGCGTAGAAGATTTACAAGATGCGCTTGACATCGTGCAGGCGCTAGATCCGCCCGGGGTGGGGGCAAGGTCATTGCAAGAATGTCTGCATCTCCAACTCCTCAAAAAAGACACTTCTTATCCTTCTATTCAAATTGCCACAGAGGTAATCGATAAATACTTCGATTCCTTTACAAAAAAGCACTACGACCGGATTCTGAAAAGGATGGAAATTACCGACGAAGATCTGAAGATTGCCATCGAAGAAATCGTAAAGCTCAATCCAAAACCCGGAAATAGCGGAAGGGAATCATCAAAAGCGATAGATCACATTATTCCCGATTTTGTAATTAACGTTGACGACGGGGAGTTGCGCCTTTCTCTGAATTCCAGAAACGCTCCGGAATTGCGTGTGAGCAATGCCTACAAGGAAATGATGAAAGGCTACGCGGCAACCCAGAAAAAGGATAAGAAACAACGCGAAGCACTCATGTTTGTAAAGCAGAAAATAGACTCTGCCAAGTGGTTTATCGATGCCATCAAGCAAAGGCAGCAAACCCTTCTGCTTACCATGAATGCCATAATGGATTTTCAGGAAGAGTATTTTCAAACAGGCGACGAAACCAAGCTCAAGCCCATGATATTAAAAGATATAGCCGAGATAGTAAACCTCGATATATCTACCATTTCAAGGGTGGCAAACAGCAAATACGTTCAAACACCCTACGGTACCTTTTTGCTCAAAAGTTTTTTCAGCGAATCGCTAACAACAGACAGCGGAGAGGAAGTCTCTACCCGCGAAGTGAAGAAAATTCTGCTCGACGCCATAGAAGCAGAAGACAAAAAGAAACCGCTTACCGATGAGAAACTCGCTAAACTCCTAAAAGATAAGGGATACCAAATAGCGCGGCGAACCGTGGCCAAGTACCGCGAGCAACTCAATATTTCTGTAGCGAGGCTTCGAAAACAACTCTGAGTTCATGCGGAGGTTTGCCGTAATCGTTTCTGCTGTTTTTCACCCCATGTTGATGCCCCTCGCATGCGTGTTTGTGGCGTGGAAGTTTGACTGGTACGTGTATGGGCGCACAACCGAAGAAATGATTCGCATGGTCTTTTTGGTCATCGCTTTGAGCACCATTGCATTTCCGGCGATAAATGTTCTTTTGCTGAGGTGGTACGGTGTACTCTCATCTCTGGAAACGCCCCTTCGTAAGGAGCGCAACGCTCCTTTTATTTCTACGTTCTTCTTTTTTGCACTCGGTTATTACATGTTGCGAAAGGCAATTTTACCACCTGCCATTTATTCCATTATGCTCGGTTGCATTCTCGCACTCATCCTTTTGAGTTTGATAAATTTAAAATGGAAGATAAGTGCTCATTCGGCTGGAATTGCCGGCCTGGCGGGCACCGTTTTTGGGCTTTTTAGAATCCATAGTTTTGGAAATACGGGCCTTATGGCTATAATCCTACTCGCTCTGGGTTTGGTACTAACCGCCAGATTGATTTTGAAAGCGCACAATCCGGCGCAGGTCTACGCCGGGGGTGTGGTGGGTTTTATAAGCCTCTACACTTCGGTTTCGTTCGAGCTTTTTATTTGATGATGGTGAATGCCAGCCCCATAGAAATGGGCGTAAGCTCCGTTCCCTTTCCATCTTCAATTAGTGGAACCAAAGAGTAGTAACCGGTAAGTTGCACCGGCCCCAGGCCAATCCTTCCCGAAACGCCGTAGCGAAAGGTGGAGATGTGTTCAAAATCGTAGATTTTAACTTTGCCATCGGTATCAATAACCTTCTGAAAGTCGTTGAGCAAATATCCACCTCTGATTCCCGCAGCAAATTTAAAGGGCGTTTTTCCCTTTGTGATAATTCTAAATTCAATGGGGATTTCCAAAAAGAGCGTGGCAAATTTATTTTTTTCGTAATCGCGTTCGATGGGGATCAATTCCTGATCGCCGGTATTTCCTTCCAAATCTACTTCCTGCCTGAACTCTGCGTCGCTGTGAACATTGTCAAAGCTCACACCAAAGCCCCAGGCAAAACTTACGATAGACTCCTGGCCAAAGGTGTAATCTGAAAAAAAGTAGGCTTTAAAACCGATGGATGGAACCTGGTATTCAATATTTCCAGGGCCATCCAGCCAGGTGTCGTGGGTGAATTCTAATAGAATTTTATCGTCGGCGCGGTCTCTAATCTTCACGATTTTCGGACTTTCTTCTGCTTCTCCTTCGGTATCCTGAGCAATAGCCGGAGCGCCAAGGACACACAGCATCACAGCAAGCGACGAAGATAAAATCGGGTTTATAATTGTTTTTGCCATTTCCATGCGTGTTCTAGTGCTGCCGATACCGGGTATTTTGCCTGCCATTTTAAGAGCTTAGTCGCTTTATCCACGTTGGCGTAAATGGCTTCTACATCACCTGGTCTTCGATCTCCGTTTTCTACCGGCACTTTTACGCCATTTACATCCTGAAAGATCTCAATTATTTCTTTTACGCTAACTCCCTTTCCCGTTCCAATATTAAAAATATCGAGTGAAGATTCAGACTTATTCAACATATATTTTAGCGCTGCAACATGGGCTTCCGCCAAATCCATTACGTGAATATAGTCTCTGATGCAGGTCCCGTCGGGGGTATCGTAGTCGGTTCCGAAAACGGTGAGTTTATCCCTGATTCCAGCCGCTGTTTGGGTGATAAAAGGCACAAGGTTGTTTGGTTTTCCAATGGGAAGTTCGCCAATTAGCGCAGATGGATGAGCTCCTATGGGGTTAAAATACCTCAGGCTTACCTGATTTGTGAATTACCCCGGAGATTTCCCCCTGCGCTTTTATGATTTTTAAAACTTCAGCTTCGTTTCTACAATCGGTTTGGAAAGCGCTAAAACCATTGTTGGTAAGGGTTTTTAATGCGTCAATTACTTTCTTATCGGAAGTGGAAAAATTATCCAGAATTACGGGGTGAAATCCGTTTTCAACCAGAGACACAGCTATGTGGCTTCCAATATATCCGGCGCCTCCGGTAAGTACAATTTTACGCATAGAATCTATTTGCTGCGAATATAGGGAATCTATGATGTGCAGAATCAATAAACCAGGAGACTTACCCCCATCGGAAACCGGTAATATTGCTTTATTCGGCGCAGGCCTGGCCATATATGCGGAATTACGGGCCGAATACCGCGCAGTGAAGCAAAGGGAACATGAACCCAATTGGGACGTTGGCCAATAAATCAGGACGTGTGAATTATAGAAAAGAGTGTGCTTTATATAGGCAATGGAGACTTTGTATTCCCAGGGTTTGGGTCCAAAGAGTTATTTTCGGGTTTCGCTCGGCGGAGTAAATTGGGAGACCCTTCTCCAGCCTTCTTCCTAAAGAATAACGGTGGATGCCACTTTGTAGAATCAGATCACGGATTGGTGTTTGTCCATACTTTCAATCGCGAGCCCTAAGTCTAAATAAGTGCTCCGCTCGTATTCCCTTCCTGAACAAATAGGATGGCATAATTTGTTGCTACGAACCGGATAAAAGATTAGTGACCTTTCACAGTGTATTCAAATTACCAGCAATCCACACATTCTTCTCCTTTCCTACCCCGGCCTGATCGGCATATTTTTTCCAGGATTTCACTACGGAATTGATGTGTTCGATAATTTTTTCTCCTTTTTTGATATTGTTGTCTTTGGCGATGGTCATCAAATCTGCTTTGGTGATGCCCGACCTTTTTCCGTTGACGCCGAGAGTTTGTTTATTGACCCATTGATTAGACGGATCGTTCGCGTAGCAAAGGTCATAGGCCGGAGCGAGCCGCCATTGCTCGTCCTTTTTCAAAATGAAGGAAAAATTCTTGGTGTGATCGTCGTAGTTGGTGGCCAATACATTAAAAACCATTCTTCGGAACATTTGCTCCGCTTCGGGGTATGTCAAGCGGAGTAAGCGCATGGTCTGAAACACTTGTTCGTAGCTATAGCCGTACATATCGTTAAAATCAAAGTGTTGCAGTCCGCAAAGCGATTGGATATGGTGTTTAACGTTGCCTTCGCGGTCAAAGCGTTTAGTCATAAAATGCGCCCTGCCGTTTTCTTCGAGTAATTGACATGCGGTCATTTGGATTTCGCAGTCTTTGGCCATGAGGTAGTAGGCATATTCTATGCGTCCCCAGCCCGAACTTTCTCCAAACTGTTCTCCACTCACGCCGTCCAATTTGAGCATCCAATGCTCGAACCCTTTGGCCGCATTGCCTTGACCCGATCTGACTTCTCTGGTTTTCGGGTTGTAGGCAATCACAGCTTTTGGACGGGCTCCGCCGGCAGATGTTCCGATTTTCAGAATTTCCATCATGGCCTTTTCTTCGTCCTTTTTCAGGTCGGTGAGAAAGGCGTCCCGTTCGTTGAGAATTCGCTGCGCCACTTCCACCAGGCTGTCCAGCTCCAGTGAAAAGCTGTTGGTTCCCGATTTAATTTGTGCAGGTTCAAATTCCAGCGCGCCCATTCCCCTGCTGCCGATAAAACACAATTGCTCTACAGGGTTCATGCTGTTTTCAGGGCGCCCTTGTTGCGCCAGCCAGGTGTTGATTAACTTGTTTCCGTATTTATCGGGCAAGGCGTCTGACAATAATCCCGGCAAGCCTTTAAAGGTGTCTTCGGTTTCGCCGCGCCCTTTGCGCAATTCCGGAAAACTGTAAATGCGCGAACCCTGATTCAATGGCATTTTGATGGGTGATAAATCCCACCCTTTTTGCACAAACGCGGGGGCATATTGAAAAAAACCCAATTCCCGCGATGTGTCCCAGCGAACCGCTCCGGCCAATTGACCCCAAATTTTTACTTCGGCAAAATCTACCATCCCAAATCGTCTTTGTCCTTTTCAGGTTTCCGTGTGCTTCTGGCGCGTACCTTTTGTTGCTTCTTGAGTTTGGCGTATTCCAAAGGGCTTATTTCTTCCGAGAACTCAAAAGCGTTCAGCACATGTAAACTGTCTATGGCGCGCAGAATTTGAATCAAACTGGCGAGTGTAATGGATTCTCCATTTTCAATCTGGCTGATAGTCCAGCGGTTTAAACCGGCCATTTCTGCCAGTTGGGCTTGCGTTCTATTCTGCTTCACGCGTACATGCCTGATGTATTGGCCTATTTGCTTCGCGATTGCCGCATCAGACATTTGCACCAATTCATTGCTGGCATTTCCCATCATTAAATGTTTTATTTGTACTTAATACGAGTATTTCCCAACAAATATACGATTAAAAAGCAACAACTTTAGGATCTATGTTAGTAAATACCATCATTAATGATTAAATAAGGGTATCATGTTGGGATCTACTTGCATTTAATTGCAAATAAGCGCAAATAGGTTGGAATCTGAGAGCCCAAGAAGAGAGCTGATCCTATTCTTTGTTTCCTCGCGACTTCGTAGCAAAACATAGGAGGCTTTGGAACACAGAAAAAAAC
>JAIVHP010000300.1 GCA_020201045.1 Flavobacteriales bacterium | reverse complement strand
GCCCCAAAACACCACTAGTGCTTGTCATCCCGAGCGGAGCGAGGGATCTTTTGAATAAAGCACCGAACAGCAGCCAAAGCGCCTATTCCCTATCTATTATAACTGACATTTTTGTCACTTCGGGTGGGTGAATTGAAAAACGTATCGAGATCAGTTGAAGACGCTAATTTTCCAGGTATTGAGTCTCGATTCCTTTAGCAGTCAAGTTGTATTGGGCTTCGGGCTTCAGGCTTTGGGCTTCTCATTTTTCTCACTTTCGGTGAGCTAAAAAAACTCGACCTGACACCGGGGTTTCATGACAATTGGCGTTTCTAAACCTGACTTTCAATTTCAGAAAGACAATCTTTACAACCCCTCACATCTTCACAAACTTCTTCACACCCCGGCTCCCGCGGTTGTCGGTTATAACTATAGTGTACATGCCACGGGTTAATTCCGCAACATTTATCCTTAGCATTTCCGCACTTGCTCTTTCTTGCCTCACCATCTTTCCCGTAAGATCGTAAATCTGCACTTCCGAAATGGGATATTGAGCCTGTATGTTTAGATGGGTTTCTACCGGGTTGGGAAAGGCCTTAACTTCTAACGGGTATTCATCTTTTGTACCTATGGTAATCGGCTCACCTACACTTATACTGTAAAAGATGGGGAAATGACTGTATTGATAAACCGGGAGAACCAATTTATTTGTAGCTAGCATATCATACTGATCTTCTCCACCTCCACCAAAAAAAAAGATCCAGTCGTTATCGAGTCGGGCAAAATTAACTCCAAACCCCAGTGCATCAATTAGCACAGGAGATTGAAACATGGCCGAATCCCAACTCATCGTTATGGGAACTGTGAAATTATTTGCGTAGATGCGACCTTCTACCTGAGAAAATTCTGATAAGCTAACAGCAAAAACGTTCAAAGGTATCTGTTCTAATTCTGCTGGTAAATAAGTCCACACTTGAAAGTCTTCGTTATCTAAATCAATAGGAATCTCGCCCAATTCAGGGTCAAGTTCAAGTACACTGGCTTCAGCATCAAAAACAAACCATACAGTATCCCTGGCCTCTTCCGCATCTTCAAAGGCAATATAAAAAGGCCAATCGGCATTGTATTGTGCTTGCAACTCGTTCACCATCGTAAACAGAGCAAAACACATTATAAGATTTTTAGAAATATTCATAGCAACTTAGTTTTTAATGATTTTAGATTTGGCAAATGTTCCATTGGGCAGGTGTACGCGAAGAAGGTATATTCCCTGCGGAAGTCCAGTTAGGTTTACCGCCCCGTTTGTATTGTATCCGGTGGCTCTTACCTTGCGCCCATACAAATCAAAGACTTCTACGTTTTGCGTTTCAATTTGCTGGCCATCAATTAAAAGCTGTACTTCGTTGTCCGTGGGATTAGGGAATGCATCCAATTGAATTAGCTCTTGATCTTGCTCTAAGAGTTGATTTTCTTCTATAAATATTGATGGATTCTCCACCCCCTTGCATAAGGAGATAGCTTCAATAAATGCCTCTGTATCCTGATCTTGATGGAGTTGAAATTCTGCACTTACCATGCAATATAATTTATCTACAAATGCTTGATCTTCTTCGGTAGTAGCAATAATCCATGCATCATCTAAGATGCTTAGGCTTGAAGCATAATTTCCAGTAACGCGATGTACTTGTGCCCGATCAAGAGTTAGATAGTACTGTCGAGAAATCTCGCTACTTTCAATAAACCCAGTTTCCAGGACATCTTGAACGTCGATGATTAAATTTTGTGCGGAAGTCAATGTTTCTTCTGTAATTTCCTCAATGCCTGCGGCACCTGTGTGGAGCTCGATAAAAGAACTAAATATTGCATTATACCCTACGTGGAAGTTTTCATCTCCGAGTGCTTCTCTGGCATTATCCAACACCAAAAGATCATGCATTTCATTGAAACCATTCAGTTCCATTGCTAAATAAGCGGAAGGGTTTGGTTCTAACACTTCGCCATCGGCAGTTTCTGAGTTACCGATAAGGATTGATCCTAAATCTGCTCCATTTAGCTTCTCCATTGCTTCATTAAATGCAATCTCAATAAGTTCAAAATCTAGCAGTTCGTCATCGCTTTTAGCTAATTGGGAAGAATTCCCATCCTTAATTTCATTTCCGTTGTTTGCCATTATTCCCAAACCGGGTCCAGGAGTGCCAGGATCAGGACAAGCGTATAGTCCGCCTATTGGAAGTGGACTTGCGTCGGATATCGTAATCGGTGTGCTGGGTGAGCAGATGCTTGTGATATCATAATCTGATGAAGTCGGTGCTGTACCTGCTGCATTCCAATTATTTCTGTTTGCATAAATAGTTGCTGGTGGACAGAGCATAGAACCTACTATAACATTTGGGGTCGCAGAAGAACTTGCGCTCAACTTATTATATCCATTATTGAGCTGAAGCAGATTGACTGAATTCATGTTTATTGTTTGCGAATTACCCGTACAGGTACTATATGACATGGATGAAATGGAAGATCCATTGCTGAGATCAAAACCTACTGCGTGTGATTGTACTGAAGAGCATCTAAGTATTAAGTTGGCTTGATCGAGCACAATTCCAACCGTACCATCCGTGATGTCAGAATTCTCGATATCCAGTGTTGATGCACCACCGTAAATAAAATCTTTAGCTATTGTTCCCGAAGTGCTAACGTTATTAAGAAGAGAAGTCATGGAAGTATTTTCAGCAAGCCATGGACTCACACAATCCCGGAAGCTCACATCATCCATTATTGCGCCTTCATCGTAGGTATAGAGCGCCGCATCACACTGATTAAATTCGGTATTTTCTAACTGAATTCCATTTCCAAGTAACGTATTCTGGGCATAAATTCCATTCTTCCCAAACTGAAAAACGCAATTGGAGATATTTACAAGTTGCTGCCCGTAAAACCATACCCCTTTGTGTGTATAACCAAAAGAGTTTAAATCGTTTGTAAACAGAACATTATCAAAGTTAATGCTACAGCTATTAGATTTTGGAGGTTCAATTCTTCGGTTAAAGCTTTGTGATACCCTTAAATCGGTGAGATTAAATTCGGATAGAACCGAAGGGAATTCTAAAATAGCTTTTTCATTAATCAGAACCTCTTGAGATTGGCTAAAACCTTCCAGTGAAAACGATGAATTTATTCCAGCCGTTGCTTCTACATCTGTTGTAGATCGAAAAATTATTTTACCATTGGTTTTAGTTGTTGACCCAGATGACGACAAGTGGAAATCAGCATCATCCTGTATATCAATCTGACCACTTACATCTAATATGGAAGTGGAGCCATTCAGGTTAATGCGCGCATTTTCAAAGAATCGCAAAACACCGCGGTCATAATCACTGGTAGCACCTTCAATTATTATTTCTCCACCATCGCTAACATCAAGTTCTGCGCCATCTTCAATATTCAATGCTCCTTCATTGCGGATTCGAAGTGTGGCTCCATTTTCAACTTGTATTTTACTCCCAGACTCTAAAGCCAATGTACTTCGCCGATCTACAATTAATTCACTGCCCGATTCAAGATTAAGTGTAGCCCCGCTTTTTATTTGCATAACAGTTGGCGATGTGTAAACATCTTCTCCTTCAAAAGTAATTGGCGAATTCATTCGCGTAGCCGCCGTGCCGTGATCAAGGGTCAGCGTATGTCCTGATTCTACGTTTAAACTATAACCCGAAGGAGATGATATCGGGTTAAGAACAATTTCAGGTGCACACCACCTCACATCATTTTGGATATTCACTTCATCGAACTTAATTTCCACTTTAATGTATCCATTAGGCTGCATTTCGAGAATTTTGATGCTTACGCCGTTTAGGTAAATTTTGCGTAGGTTCTTTGTTGCGACTGGTGCATCTCTACCCACAAGATTCATCTGAGCTGCTGAAGAAGGATTTGTGGAAATGGTCATTTTATCATTGCCACTCGATTTAAAGAATTGTCTCGGATTACCATTTGAAAACAACTTATACTCATAGTTTCCAGCAACAAAATCTGCATTAACCGCTTTTTGTTCATTTTGGCTCATGTTTGGGCTCGCGTCTAGTTTTAGCGGATACCCATCTACATCGCCATATCCTGTTAAAGGGTTGGGCAGCAAACGTGAACTGCGGTTTACATCACTCCATCCGGTGCACTGATCTAAAATGGGAGGTTCAAAGTCTCGCTCCCACATTCCATCTGCAGATAATTGTCGATAATAGTCAATGTAACCCGTAGGCAAAGGATCACCACACTTTTCTTCCCTGTCAATTTGCATGCTAATGGTCAAGCCCCAGTCAGCATCGTCTACACAAGTTGTAGATGGTTGAAAAGTGAATTGGTCAAATTCATTCGCGTTGTATGCTTTTGTTCTATGGTTCTCTAACCATAGCCATTGCTCAAATTCATTGTCGGAATCGATAAATGGTAATTTTATTCTTATTGCATCTCCTGTTTCCACAAAATCGCGTAAAACATAAGTTCCTGCATCTGATGGATTAGAAGCGTCCAGATCTCCAGAAACTTCTGTCGTACCTGTGGAGTTTCGAGCCGAGATAAGATGTGAATTTCCAGAAGCATCCCATCCAAGTCGGTAGCGGTCCCAGCCATTCCACGACAATAGCGCAGAACCAAATGATCCCATCATGCTGTGGCCACCCGTTGCCGGAATCCAATAATTTTCAACCTGATTACCACCGCCTGCACAGTGATATGAATTATTACCGAGCACTAAATGCCCTAACTCATGTCGAGGTATAAAGGTCGGCATTACACCGTTTTTTGCACCAAGCTGGCACCATGTATCCGATGGATGTCCCGTTATGTTTCCAAAGCTACCACCCGAAGCCATGGCATTTCCTCCGTTATATTTGGGATGGTTGCGCCATACAACCATAACATGATCAATGGACGAAGGACTGTCCGTACTGGGAGTAGTTTTTACTTGATACTCTTGACTATCACTGAAATTATCAAAGTATGATGCGTTAGTTTGACCGCTGCTTGATAAAAAAGAAGTACCCATGGCAGTATTGATAACGGTGGCCAAGGGCCCAGTGAGATCGGGATTGGCCAAAGTTCCAGAATAATTAACAGTGAAAACACCATTGTTTGAAGGGCCTTCCAAATAATCGCCAATTACTTCAAGATTACCTGACGATGCTTCACGGAAATATTTGGAAAGATAACCCTGCGGATTGGTTAAAGAAGTTTGGTCGACCAAATCATCAGCCCAAGTTGGGATATCATTAATCGGCCAATTAGTTGAGCCTGATGGATCTGGATCAAGAAAGTCATTAGAAGATGTATAAGCGACTTCTGCGTAAATAATGAGAATCTTATAAACGCCTTGGGTTGGAATATGCCAGCCGTTCTCACTACATTCTAATGATTTAGGGGCAAATCCATCTCCGCTTGTAGTATCTTCTAGAATGACACAGTCAAAATCAATAGGCTGAGCTGACAAATTACCTGAATCAAATAAAACAGCAACGCTAAAAATTAAGAAAAAAAAGTTTTACATTTCATAACAATAAGGTTTAGGTTAAATGTCACTTGAACTCTTACTGAAGTCCTTTTGACACTTTAAAGATTAACAAAAATTATGATCTAACCTAATGTTAACAGGAAGCTTAACATGAAAACCCAAAGAGCCGTTGGCTGTTGCGTAGAAAACGAAGTGATCTCGTGTTTGGCTTTTAGACGTGGCCAGCCCGGACAAGAGCGCGTTTACCACCCGGTAGCTAAGTCGCTATCGGACTCTATGGACAGACTCTAAATCGTTACGTTACTCCTTCCACTCAAAATGCTCCAGAAAGTGCGCCATATCTTTTTGAAGGTATGCCAGTGCCGGCTTTAGCGAGTCTGGGTTTGGCCGCGTATTGAAATAAGCCGATCCGCGGAGGAAATGATCGGTGCTATCGGTAAGGTAAAACTGATAGGGGGTGGCAACGCTGCCTTCCAAATTGTAAGCCAGTCCGTACACGTTGTCGGCGAGCCGGGATATCTTTTGAGTCTTAATGCTGTTGGCCTTAATTTGATGCTCGAAAGCCAGGTTGTGCGCCTCTTCTAAAAAGTCCCGGAGATTGCCAGCTACCGGACGGTAGGTGATGTGAATTCGCGCATCGAGATCGGGGTAGTAAATATTGAACCAGCAGGGTTGGTCTTCAAAAGTTTCAAGCCGGCTGTATTTGGAAATCTCTACGGAAAACGGGCAGTCCAAATCCTTTTTTTGGTAGCTGTGCCCGGGCAGGTCAATTCTAAAATAACCGATGGGTTTGGGTACGGCTTCTTCTTCTGCACAGCTACTCAGAGCTATGACAAATAAAAAAAGAAGAGCTGAAATTCCACGCTTCATACCGATGCTAATCTTCGTTTACCTCGTCGAGGATGGTGAGTTTAATTCGTTTGATTTTTCGCTTGTCTGCTGCTTCGATTGTAAAGATGTAATTCTCGAAGTTGATTTTCTCGTTTTTCACGGGAATTTTCCCCGACAATTCCAACATAAATCCCGCGAGGGTATCTGATTCTCCTTTGGCATTTTCAAAATTCTCCCCTTCAATATCGAGAATTTTGTACAAGTCTACCAACGGGGTTTTACCTTCAAAAATATAATTTTGATCGTCTAATTTTGAATAGAAGATATCTTCATCGTCAAATTCGTCGGTGATTTCACCTACAATTTCTTCAATAATATCTTCCAGGGTTACGATTCCCGAAGTGCCGCCATACTCGTCAACTACAATGGCCATGTGCACTTTACGGCTTTGGAATTCCTTGAGTAAGTCGTCGAGCTTCTTGTTTTCAGGCACAAAGAATGGAGATCGGAGCAGCGTTTGCCACTCCATGTCTTCGTGTTCGGCGTAGGGGAGCAGGTCTTTAAAATAGAGCATACCCATTACCTGGTCCAGGGAATCTTTGTAAACGGGCACCCTCGAAAGTCCCTGACCTTTGAGATCGTCGAGGAGCTCGCCAAAAGAAATGGTAAAGTCATAGGCCACCACTTCCGTTCTGGGGGTCATTATTTGCTTGGCATCGGTGTTGCCGAACCGCACAATACCTTTGAGAATTTTTTCTTCATCGGGAGTGGTTTGCTCATCGCGTGTGAGTTCAAGTGCCGTTTCCAGAGAGTCGACAGAATAATCTGACTGTCGTTTTTTAACGCGTTTATTAATGACATTGGTACTGGAAATAAGCAATGAGCTGAGGGGATAAAAAACAGACGACAGTGCATTTAGCGGAAGGGATGTGATTTTACAGAGCTTCTTGGCATTGGACGTGGCGTAAACTTTTGGGATTACCTCGCCGAGAAGCAAGAGCAAGAAGGTTACCACCATCACCTGTACCACAAAGGGCACCCAGGGGTCAAATCCCGTAAAATTCAGGCTGATGGAAATGATATACGAGGATAGAATAACGATCCCGATATTCACAAAGTTATTGGTGATGAGTATTGTCGCAAGGAGTCGTTGTGGCCTTTCCAATAAGGCTATCACTCTGCCGGCCCAGGCAAAATTAGAAAGCTCGAGTTCTTCGCGGTCGGCAGGCCCGAGGGAGAAATAGGCAACTTCGGAGCCCGAAACAAGTGCAGATGCGATGATGAGAATAACAAAAATCCCCAGTGCTACGGCTAATTCCGGACTGAAGGGTTGAACTAATGCGAGAAAATCCAATTGCTCTAAACTGGGAGGTTCCAATAGAATTGGAGTTGGTTAACAATCGTTTAAAAAGGAAGATCGTCTTCTTCTGAAGCGCTCTGGCTTACCGGTGAAGATTGCTGTGAAGAAGATTGCTGCGGGGAAGATTGCTGTTTGGGTGCCTGCTGCTGCGAGCCGCCCTGATTCTGATCGTCGCCTGCGCGGCCGAGCATTTGCATATTGTCTGCAACTACCTCGGTAGAATAGCGGTCGTTTCCTTCGGCGTCTTTCCACGAACGGGTGCGAAGTTTACCTTCTACGTACACCTGCTTTCCTTTGGCGAGGTATTTTTCGGCGATATCGGCCAGAGCGCGCCACATGGTTACGGTATGCCACTCGGTGTTTTCAACCTTTATGCCTTCTTTGTTGGTGTAAGATTCGGACGTCGCAATCTATTCCGAGATTTCCTACGAGTATTACCTTATTAACTCCTGCCATAATTCATTTAAAGTTTACAAATATATATCAATACTTCGCCCTAAACCAATGAAACGTCTTCTAAGTATTTATGAACAAGCCGGGGCACGGCAATTTCTTCAATTTGGTTTTTTGGGATGCTTAAATATAGCGAATTTTCGCCGATAAAGCCATCCACTGAATAGCGCCAGAATCGGGCTTTTATTTTCTGATGGCTCAGGATATGGGTGTACTGTTTTTCGGGAGCGGCGGGAATCTGCACAATGCGTAAATCGGGAAATTCTCTTCCAATAAAACTTCTCATGTAAGATTCCTGGGGCTCGTTTACTTCTTCTACAGCGGCAAAATCGTGCAGGCCCTGCCAAATATCTTTTTCTTCCCGTTTTCGGAATATGACGTGATCGGCAGTTTCCAGAACGGCGTAATCCATATGGCGCACCCGCGCTTTTTTCCCTTTAATTTTGATCGGCCGGTTCTTTACGGTACCATTTTTTAGCGCGAGGCATTTGCTTTTCAGCGGGCATCGATGGCATTCGGGGTTTTTGGGTTTGCAAACCATGGCTCCGAGCTCCATAATGGCCTGATTGTAGGTATCGGGTTCTTTTTTACTGATGCATTCATCGGCGAGCGCCTGGATGACTTTTTTGCCTTCGCTGCTGTTTATGGCGTGTTCCACATCAAATACGCGCGATAATACCCTGGAAACATTTCCATCTACTACCGCATGTGGCAACCGAAATGCAAAACTGCTTATGGCCGCAGCGGTATATGGGCCCACCCCTTTCAGCTTTATAATCTCAGCGTAGTTCTGAGGAAAAATCCCATCGAGCTCATTTTGAATGTAACGAGCTGTTTCTAACAGGTTTCGAGCCCGGGAATAGTACCCCAAACCTTGCCAAATTTTCATAATTTTATCGTCTTTGGCATCGGCTAAGAGTCCAATAGTGGGGTAGGTGTTTATAAAAGTCTCGTAGTAACTCATGCCCTGTTCTACCCTCGTTTGCTGCAAAATTATCTCTGAGAGCCAAATTTTATAGGGGTCTCGGGTGTTTCGCCAGGGTAAATCCCTACCTTCTCTTAAGTACCAATAAATCAATCGTTCATCTATCTCCATCCATACAGAACTTAGGACTCATAGGGTTAAAAGCCAAATTTAGCGAAAATGCCTTTTATCCGAGTGTTTAATGGAATATCTTTGCGCGTCAATTCTCATGTTTAATTCATTCATAAGTTCAAAATACTATGACGAAAGCAGATGTTGTTGCGGAAATCGCAGAACAAACGGGTATAGAAAAAGTAGCCGTACAAACCACAGTTGAAGCATTTATGACTTCCGTGAAAAAATCGCTCGCCACAGGTGAAAATGTTTACCTACGCGGATTTGGAAGTTTTATAGTTAAAGAAAGAGCGGAAAAAATTGGCCGAAACATTTCAGCCAAAGAGCCTATCGTAATTCCAGCTCACAATATTCCGGCGTTCAAACCTTCAAAAACATTCTTGGAGAAGGTGAAAAAGAACGTTAAAGTAGGCAAATAAGGAATTCACTATGAGCATCCGTACCACACAGATTATTCTTATTGCGGGTGCAGTCATATTAATTATTGGATTGGTTTTAGCACCGCGACTCCCCGCAGATCAGCGGGAGTCGCTTGCTAAAACAGATCCGGTAAATCCCAAACTCGAAGAAGCCGTAAATCTCGTCCGCAATGGGGAAAACCCCATGCAGGGAATCATGATGTTGAGGGAAATGCTCGACGAAGATTCTACAAATGTTGACGTGCATTGGCATCTTGCGCAATTTTCATTAACTTCGAGCCAAATTGAAAATGCGGCCTTTCGTTTTGAGAAGGTTTTGCAATTTGATGATAATCAGAAATATCCGGAGGCGTATTTCTGGCTTGCTCAATCCAAAGTTGCACTTGAGCAGGAAGAAGAAGCCATCCCTTTGCTTGAAAAATATTTAACTCTGGAGACTGATACCATTGTATTAACGGGCGTTGAGCGCATGTTAAATCAGTTGAAGGAAGATTTAGAATAACATTTAAAAAAAGAATTATGCCAAGCGGTAAAAAACGCAAGCGCCACAAGATGGCGACACACAAGCGCAAGAAACGTCTACGTAAGAATCGCCACAAAAAGAAGAAGTAGGTTTTTAGAACTTGTTTTTAATTTTTTATGAAACAGCCACGATGGCTGTTTTGTGGTTTACTCACTAAAATACGTTTCGTGAATCTTGAGCTTGTAATAAATGCCAAGGCCAACGAAGTTGATATTGCTTATCTAAAAGATAAGGTCCTTACAGAACTCCACAAGGAGAAAGGAAACCAGGATTTCGCCGTAGGCGACATCTATTTGGGAAAAGTGCATCGGGTAATACCCAGCTTAAATGCCGCCTTTGTCGATGTGGGATACGAAAAAGATGCGTTCCTGCACTACCTCGATCTGGGACCCCAGTACAAATCGCTGAACAAGTTTGTGAAGCGAACGCTGAGCGGTAAGCAAAATACGGCTGATCTGAAAGATTTTCCCCTTGAGGAAGACATCGATAAGCACGGAAAAATCAACGATGTGGTATCTGGAAGCCAGCACATTCTCGTGCAAGTTGCCAAAGAGCCCATATCATCTAAAGGCCCCCGATTAACATCAGAAATAACCCTCGCAGGTAGATATCTGGTGCTCGTTCCCTATGGAGATAAAATATCTCTCTCAGCCCGAATAAAGAACGGCGAAGAACGCACGCGCCTCCGAAGGCTTATGCAAAGCATTAAGCCCAAAAACTTTGGAGTAATCGTTCGTACCGTCGCCGAAAACAAAAAGGTCGCTGAACTGGATGCAGACCTGAGAGATCTCTACAACCGATGGGAGCGAATCCACAAAAATTTAAATAATATCAAGCCCCCAAAAAGGGTGCTCGGTGAACTCAATAAAACGTCTACAGTACTTAGAGACCTGCTTAGTGCGAACTTTACCAGTATACATGTAAACGATAACGACCTCGCTGAGGAGATAAAAGACTACATGAGAAAAGTTGCGCCGCAGCAAGAGAAGATTGTCAAATTCCACAAAAAGGACGATCTCTTCGACACTTTTGGAATTAACAGACAAATCAAAGCTTCTTTTGGCAAACAGGTGAATCTAAAGAGCGGTGCCTACCTGATAATAGAGCACACGGAAGCCATGCACGTAATTGACGTGAACAGCGGAAGTCGCAAAGGAGGCGAACGAGGGCAGGAACAAAATGCCCTGGAAACCAATCTGGAATGTGCCGAAGAAATTGCCAGGGTTTTGCGCCTTCGCGATATGGGCGGAATTATTGCCGTTGACTTTATCGATATGCACCAGCGATCTCATCAGAAAATGCTGTATGAGAAACTGTGCAAAGAATTGAAAAACGACAAGGCTAAGCACAACGTGCTGCCGCCAAGCAGATTCGGAGTGGTGGAGATTACCCGTCAGCGGGTTCGGGAAGTTACCGATATCTCAACCGAAGAAAAATGCCCCTGCTGCGATGGAACGGGAGATGTTCAGGCGTCGGTTCTGCTGACAGACAAAATTGAAAACCACCTCCGCTACATTAGGGAAGAATTCAAACCCGGAAAGGTGCTTTTGAAAACGCATCCCTTCGTGGCGGCGTATCTAAAAGCTGGAATAATCTCATCGGTTCGCTCTAAGTGGGCGCGCAAGTTTGGGGTTGGACTCAAAGTACAGGCAGATGCCGACTATTCGTACCTGCAGTACAAATTTTACGACGCTAAAGGAGAAGTAATAGACGGATAATTAGTGACTGTCTAGAGAGTCCGATAGCTGCGTTACGCCTGCCTACCGACGGGAGGCTCGCCCCAAAAGTGCTCATTTACATCAGTAGACTGCGCTTTTTGGGGCTTCGCAAGCCCTGCCTTCCGCAGGCAGGCTTGCTCTCGAACTTTCTGGCTCAGCCTCTCGACTCCATTGACAGACTTTAATTAGGATACATGAACTACCGGAGATCATCTACAAGGTGATCTTCGGGCTTCATTCCGTCTTCGCCTTCCTCACCCACAAAGCCTACAATATCTTTAAAGCAGTAGTAAATTGCCAGATAGGTGACAGGTATCGTTACCAAAAGTCCGATGCCGAGTAGCATGGCGCCAACGAGATTTATAAGCATGAGCACAATGAAGAATAGAAAAAAGTGAAACACTGCAACAAGAATTCCCGAAATTAAACCGGCGAGAAAAAGGGGAAGGAAGAACTGAAAGGATTCGAAAAAATCTTCGAGTTTTAACCCCCGGTTGGTGTCTAACTGCCTTGCGGCTATGTAAAAACCGGCTGTGAGTACCGCGCCAATAATTAAACCGGCAAAGGGAACAAAGGAGCTTAAAGCCAATACAATTAGGGTGTACAGAATAAACAGCCCCGGCGATTTCACAAATAAATCCCAACCGCGGGAGATGTAACTGCCCAAATCAAAGTCGTACTCGCTATTGGCGATGCGCTCAATGCGGTTTTTTTCGTCTACAATGTGCATGGTTTTTAGGTTTTTGGAAAGGGCCAATTTAAATCATTCCCTTCGATTTTAATTCCAGATATTTATTTATCACGTCAAGCGATAAATTCCTGGGGCTGCTGGTAATGGTTTGTATGCCCTGACTTCGCATGAGAAATGCGATTTCCTGTTTTTCGCTGAGGTGTTGTTTGGCCAGGGTTATTTTGTAAATGTCTTCCACGTTTTCAGGCGTGTCCCGGCTTTTTTCTTCCAACTCATCGTCTTTAAACAGCACCATCACCAAAAGGTGTTTTTTCGAAATTCGCTTTAGAATGGGCAGGGCTCTCATAGCCATATTCCTATTTTCGAAATTGGCGAAGAGCATCAGCAAGCTTCTATTTCTGGCAATTTTATCTATCGAACGGTAGAGCAATTCGTAGCTCGGTTCGAGCTCGCGTTCTTTTTCGTGGTAAAGCGACTCGAGAATTTTCTGGATATGACCCTTTCGATTTTCGGCTCTTATTGCCGTTCCGATTTTATCGGAAAAGGTGATAAGCCCCACCTTGTCGTATTTTTTAAGGGCCACGTTCGAGATGGCGAGAGAGCTGTTTATGGCGTAGTCTAATAGCGAGAGCTTGTTAAATGCCATCTTCATTGCGCGTCCCTTGCTGATGATGCAGTACATGTTTTGACTGCGCTCGTCCTGGTATTGATTTACCATCAGCTCCCTGATTTTGCCAGTTG
Organism: Flavobacteriales bacterium; assembly: GCA_020201045.1. Lineage (GTDB taxonomy): Bacteria > Bacteroidota > Bacteroidia > Flavobacteriales_D > Cryomorphaceae > JAIVHP01. The sequence continues at coordinate 5,839 of JAIVHP010000300.1, read as the reverse complement.
CCTTCCAGTTGATATTGCGGTAGTCGTCGCCTTCGGTGAACGGGGAGATTTGCTCAAACTCATAGCTCTGGCCTATCCGGCGGAACTGCCTCGAGCCCATCGGCGCCGAAACCCGGCTGAAGGCCATCATTTCGTATTCGTGCATTTGCTCGATACTCGGATAAACGGGCACATCGCGTTCGAGTTTGAGTACAATTTTACGCCTTACCATTCCGAGCGGGCTCTGAAGAAACACATTGATGTTTCCGAAGCGGTAAACACCCCTTGTGATGGCTCGAAAGCTGTAAGAGAGTTCGTTGATTCCCGGCTTGAGAATCTTTTCTATATCAAAATCGCGCTCTTGAATTTCGACCGGCAGCTCGTCGATAATCCGCGATTTTAGTTCGTAGCTCCCGTGGTAATTCAGTCGGATATCTATTTTGGAATCATCGCCGAGACCCAGCACTTTGGGCAGTTTTCGCTTAGCTGTAACGGCGACGCCCGGCCTGAAGAGTAAAAAGGTATCTGCTATAACCAGTGCTGCAACTACCAGTAATAAGAGGCGTGCGATGGTAAAGAAAAATCCAAAGGCAAACCCAAAAGCCAAAAGGCAAACGGCAGCTATTCCAACAGCGAAAAACTGTGGCGTAAAATAGAAGGCTCTGAAAAATTTCAGCATTATCGCGGTACTTCTACTTTTCTGACTAAACTCTCAATGATTTCGCGTATTTCAATGCCTTCTATTTCGCGTTCGTAGCTCAGGATAAGCCTGTGATTGAGAACGGGGTAAGTGGCGCGCTTTATATCGTCAGGGGTTACAAATCCGCGACCGGCCAGCAAGGCAAGGCCTTTTGATGCTTTTAAAATATTGAGCGAAGCGCGTGGCGATGCACCCAAATACAAGTCGCTGTTGTTTCGCGTAAGCGATACAATGGCGGCAATGTATTTCAGCAGTTCATCTTTTATAAATACTTTCTCAACCAGTTCCCGGTATTTTTTCAGGTCGGCGGCATTGATTAGGGCGTTTATTTCCCGTTCCTGCCGTCCGTAAAAATCTTCTCTGAAACGAAAGAGCATCGCTTCTTCTTCGCTTTGGCTCGGATAGTCTACAATTAGCTTAAACATAAACCGGTCGAGCTGCGCTTCGGGAAGTTTATACGTTCCTTCTTGCTCTACGGGGTTTTGGGTGGCAATCACGAAAAAAGGCGCATCCATGGGGTAGGTTTTTCCATCGACGGTTACCTGCTCTTCTTCCATTACTTCCATCAGGGCGGCCTGGGTTTTTGCCGGTGCCCGATTTATCTCGTCTATCAGTATTACATTGCTGAAGACCGGCCCTTGCTTAAAGTAGAACTCCGAGCGTTTCATATCGAAAATCGTCGTTCCCACAATGTCGGTGGGCATGAGGTCGGGTGTAAATTGTATCCGGGTAAAGTCTACGGAGAGCGTTCTCGCCAGTAACTTAGACGTAAGGGTTTTGGCAATTCCGGGCACGCCTTCAATAAGCACATGGCCGTTGGTAATCATGGCTGTTATCATCAGCTCAATGAGTTCGTCCTGGCCGATGATTATTTTTCCGATCTCCTGCTTTATCTCTTGAATTCTACTTCGCACGTCCGCCGCTTCGCTGTGGAGTGCATCGGTTTTATCGAGGCCGAGCGAATCGGCATTTTCAGCCGGCGGAGTGGGCTGTTCTACTTCCTGATTTTGCGTTGGTTCCGGGCTTTTTGGGTCGTTCTCCCGAGGCGCTTCAGCACCTTCGTTTTCTTCTATGGACATTTCTCGTAAAAGGCTTTTATTTTTTCGTCTATTTCTATAAAATCTTTATCGGTCAAGGTACTGTTATTTTTTGCGCGCTCCAGTAGCGTAAACAATTTCTTGAGCTCAGATTTGTCGATTTCCAGTTTGATTTCCGCTTCGCGATAAAAGCTGTCGTCTATCTTATGCGAAGGAATTCGGTAGCGGTTGTACAGATGTCGCTTCAGCAACTTTTCCTGAATCCGCACGATGTTCATATGCTTCCCTTCTTTTCGGTAAAGCCGCGAAACCACATCGAGGTAAATGGCGGTCTCATTGTCGGGCACGCTAAACACGGGTATGGACTTCTGCGACCTGCGCGCATAGTTTACGATGTAGATTACAACGAGAACCAGAATAAGATACCAGGCCCACTTCAGCGGCTTGTGGGTTAGGATAAACCGCAAGGGGCTTTCCGAAATACCCATATTGCCCCCGCCGGTCCGGGCTCGCATAGGTTCGGGGTTGTAATAATACACGCTGTTTTTATCCAATCCGTCCAGGATGTGGTTTACGTGGTTAAAAACGGGCTTATCCTTAAAGTAGAAGTTCGTGAAAATCATCGGCGTGCTGTGGAGCAGGAGTTTGCCTTTTCCGTAGGGAACTTCGATGTAATTCGGGTAAAACTGATCTACATTCTTGAATTCCCCAAGTACGGTGTACCCCTCGTTCTCGCAAAGTCCAAAATAAAAGTACTGCCAGTCGTATCGCTCCTTGTCTTCGCGCACCACCCAGGCAACTTCTATGGGGGGCTCATCTTCGTGCTGCGTGCGGAGGTAGAGCTCCAGATTTTTTCCCCGCCGTTCTTTCAGCGGTTTTTCGTTTTCCGAAAGGCAGTCTTTAAACAAATCCTTCAGCAGGCTATGCGCCGACTTTGAGCTGATGAAAACGTTATTTCCCTGATTTGCGAGTTCAAAGAGCTCTTCCTTTTCCAGCGAATCCAGGTAGCTGTTTCCGGCGATGTACATAAAGAGCGCGGGCAAATCGTCGGTTTCAATGCTGTCGATATTGAAGTTTCTAAACTCGCGAAAATTTTCTTCTCCGTAGGAATTTGAAACGGTAGTACGAAACAAATTCAGGTCGTAGGGTTGCTCTCCTTCGTGCTTGTAGGTGGTAAACCAACTGTAGCGATCATCGTCTGAATACGCGATGAATATACCCGCAATTACGAGCACGACCACCAAAACAACTGCGATAATGATGTTTTGATTATTCTTCACGGTTTTGGATTTCGATGAAGTTTAAAAACCGCGGTTCAAATTTCAGGAAGGTAGATTCGTCTACTTCGGTCATTCCATACCAGGTGTATTCGTGGATTGCGGTAAGCGAACTAAATCCCGATGCAATTTTGGGCTCCCGAATTTCGGTTACGTAGTCCCAGTTGGTTTTATCGACTTCCGTTTTGATCAGCGAAGCATTTTCAAGTTGCTTAAGCGAAATTTGATATAAAAGCCTGAGGCATTCTTTGTAGTCGCCGGTATTTCGAGCCGCTTTAAAGCTGGCCCAGAGCACTTCCATGGGCGAGCTCGCTGTGGGCAACTCTTCCTCGGCCTCGGTTTTTACTTTGGGCTTAGAAATGGCGGTATTTTTCTTTTTACCCGTTAAAAGTCGCACGAGGAAAAAAACGAGTAATCCGATTATGGCTACAAATCCCAGCACCCGCAGCGCTGTAAGCAGAAGAGCCGATATGGGAGACGGTCCTGAGTCCTGGTTTTGTTCCACTTCGGGAAGAGACTCCTCGTTGTACGAAATCCCATCGCGGAGCTTGTCCCACTCTTCGCCGTTGAGTCCGCCATCGGCGAAAGCCACCCCCGTTGCCAGAAGGAAGATGGTGAGAATAAATAAACTACTCCTTCTCCGGTAATGTTGTACCGGGTGTTGTCGTCTGCATCGATGTTCCACTGCAAGGCATCTACATATAAGCTCACAAAGGGCGCATTTACAATAAAAAGCAAGAGCAGTGAAACGACGCCAAGTGCGAGGAAAGACCCATAAATGCTGGGTTTGGTTCCTTTTAGTAAAAAGAGCATGCGGCTAAATCCCACTGGAAGCGATGTAGACTCGAGAAAACAAATAGCCAGCCACAACATAAAAAAGGGGATGGCGAAGATGGCCAAAAATACCACCAGCGCATTTCCCGAGAGCACGGCGAGCTCAAAAAGGCCTACGATGCAGAGAATTTTTACAAAGAGCATCGGTTTCGCATTTGCCTTTTCGCTTATTTGATCGGCAAAGGCTTTCTTAAAAACGAAAAGACTTGCCCACAGAACCAATGAAATAGAAATGAGATTTAAGAAAAATATTTCGGGTAGATTGGTGTAGCTGTGAAATTGGTATAAATTGTAGAATGACGAAACCGGGAAAGTTTCGAAGAATATCAACTCGCTAATTTGATCGGTGTAAATCACGTAAAATACCCCCGCAAAAAGCACGGCCATACCCGCAGAGATTCCGAGTATTTTGCCTGTGAGTTTTCTGAAAATCACAAAACTCGATGTGAAATTCTCTTTGGTTTTTCGGAGTAGATGGAGTGAGACCGGGAGTTGCAATTCGGGAATTAGGTGATCCTGATCGTAAGATGGAATCGCAGCTTTGGAGAATCTAAATCGGGGAAACCACCAGAAATAGAGCCCCACCAGGGCGAAGCACAGCAAGATGAATCCGCCCCTGAAGAAGTCGGGCAGGTCGGTAATTCGGGTAATAAACCCTTCGATAAAACCGGCTGCTATAAAAACGGGCATCAGGCCAATCATAATCTTCACCGATCTCCGGGCACCAATTTGAAAGGATTGAATTCGCGGAAGCGTGCCTGGAAACAGCAAACCGCGACCGAGCGTAAGACCCGCCGCTCCGGCAATTACAATGGCAGATATTTCCATTGCCCCGTGCATCCAGATGGTGAGAAAACTCTCCTGAAATAGATCGCGCTCCACGAAAAAATACTGGAAGGAACCCACCATTACCCCGTTAAACAGCAAAACAATCACGGTGCCAATAGCAAAAAAGGCTCCTAATACATAAGTGAGAAAGGCGACCTTGATATTATTCCACGTAATTTGAAAAAACAGATCTACTTCGCGGCTATTGCCGTAAACGGCCATGGGCTGGCCTTTTGCGATATTTTCTTCGGTCATTTCTACATAGCCATCGCCCAGAATAACCCGTGCAAAATCGGGGTCGTGCATGCTTGAAAAAACGCCTATCCCCATAGAGAGTAAAAAGATGATAAGGGAAACGTTGAGCTCTCTTCGCGAGCGGTAAAGCGCCAAAGGCAAATCGTGAATCCAAAACTTTATCAGGCTTCCCGCCTTTCCTTTTCGGTACTTGTAGAGTTTTATAAAAACCGATTGCGCGAGCTGGTTTAGGTAAACCCTAATGCTCCTTTTGTTGTAATATGTGCGTGCAAATGAGAGATCATTGGTAATTTGCGCATAGAGTTGATTGATCTCGTCGGGGTCAGAATGAACTTCTCCGGAGACAAGCGACTCAAACCGCTGCCATTTTTCTTTATTTTGTTCTACGAAGTCCTTCTCGCGCATAGCTTGTTCAAGGGCTGCTAAAGTATTTAAATTAACCCGATGAGGAAAGTAAGCATTCAAACTGCACAAAATGTTTTAATCGATTTTCAGGTAGCCACGCTGGGGCAGCGAATTTTGGCATACCTGCTCGACCTGGTGGTTATTGGGGTAGGTGCTGCAATCATCGCTTTTTTCCTGGTGAGTTTCTTCGGCGACTTTCAATACCTGATCCTTATTTTATTCGCCTTTTACACCCCCGCTTCAGAAATATTGATGAACGGGCAAACGCTCGGCAAAAAGGCCATGAAGCTCCGCGTGGTTAATGTGAAGGGAAAAGAACCCACCGGATTAGATTACATCATCAGGTGGGCTTTTCGGTTGATTGATCTTTACCTTTCGGCATATTCGGTAGCGGTAATCCTGATATCTACTTCTGCTCGCTCGCAGCGGCTGGGCGGAATATTGAGCAATACCATGGTGGTAAGCATGAGCGGTGAAATGGATTTATCGCTAAAGGATATCCTCAGAATAGAAGACCGCTCGAA
>JAIVHP010000231.1 GCA_020201045.1 Flavobacteriales bacterium | reverse complement strand
ACTCTACGGTGGCTGGATCGTCGAATATGGCATCAGAACGAAGTGATAAATTTTGAATTCTTCCGTCAAGGTTAGCCGGAGTTTCTGCCAAATTATAAGCTTCCGTACCGTAGAAATTAGCAAAAAACTCTGCGAGGGCATCTTGTTCCGTACCTGCATCGGCGAAAGAAGCAACTCCTGCGTCAATCACTTCGATTGGTGTTTCACCCGGCTCGTTGAGGTCTACCCGGTCTGTTCCGAATGTATCGAATGGATAGCCATCGCCACCTCCGGCCAAAAAGTTTAGGGTAATTACCCGAAATGTGCGTTCCGGATCGCCTTGTATAATTCCATTTTCTACGAGTACATCGCTGATCATACCTGTTTCGTCCAGGATACCGCAATTCACAATTCGATCTCCTGCGGGCTGATCTGGATCAAAGCTGAATTTAACTCCACCTACCTGGCAAAAAGATCCGGGTGTGGCATCCGGAGCCCATGACGCTACGCCGTGCTCTAATGCGGCCAGCAATCCTTCGGCAGTAAGGGTCAATAAGCTCAGTGCGTTGTTAAAGCGAAGAGAGTTCTCAATATCGAGTTGAGAAATTTCGCCTGTATTTTTACCAGAGAGCGGGTTTTCTTGAGGGGGGAAGAATTGGTAAGTCCCGTCCTCGAGAATAACTACCTCTCCAATTGCGGCGCGAATACCACCGCCGTTTTTAATAGAAACAACAGTTGATGCATCTACCTGTTGACCGAACCATAGATTCGCATCCGCGGTTAGGTTACCCAAATTGGTTTCTTCCGTTCTCACCTGTGATCTTCTTCCGTCGAGGAAAACGGCACTTGAACCAAAAATATTTGAGTCCTTGCTAATTACTACGCCACTAACAGCTTCAGTGAGATCCATAACCAGGCTACCTTTGGTACCAGGATCAAATGGTGAGCCTATAGCATCTGCCCATATTTCGCTTACTTTTTCATCGGTTGTGACGTATGGGCCACTTTCCGCTGATATAGAGGACAAGTCAATGACTCCATTTTCGTCGAAGCTTACAACTAACCGACCTACATAGCTATATTCGCCGTTAGTGCTTACGATAAGGCAAGGATTACCATTTCCATTCGTTGTTTCGAAAGGATATGATCCAGATACATTGTCCGCGTCTTCGGGAAGTAAGTCATCCCCTTCGTTTGCCAGCACAAAATCCGAACCACCAGCTATGATAATGTCTACATCATTCAGTAATCCTGACAATTCCTGCTCAAGGGCGAACTGTTGAAGGTGAGATACCAGAACAATTTTATTAACTCCCAAATCTGTCAACTCATCAATTACGGGTTGAAGAACTGCTGCAAGGGCTGCCATGTCATCAGAGTCATCATCGGGGTTAACCACGTTAACGTCTCCGGGAGATGAAATGGACTGGATAAGTGGGGTAGTGGCTCCAACAATCCCGATTAGTTCACCATTCCGTTCTACGGTTGTTGCCGGGGCTATTTTGGGGATATTACCATCTCCGATATTGGATTGATCCGGACCAGTAGCGAATGCTCCGGATGTTAGAATATCAGAAGTGTAAAGACCCGATAAAGATCCGTCTCCAGAGAAGTCGAGGTTTGCACTCAAATATGGGAACTGAGTACCAACCCAGCGATCGCCTGAGGGACCCGCAGGACTTCTAAAATCTTCTTCAATAATAGATTGGATAGCATCTGGTCCCGCGTCGAACTCGTGGTTTCCCAAAGCAGAAGCGTCAAACCCTATGACATTCATAATGGAAATGTCTACTCTTCCGCCACCCTCTCGAAGCGCGTCGTATCCTGCCGCGGGAAAGAGCTGGTTGTATACGCTGTTAAATACTCCGTCATCGCGAAATACAGCTTGATCGCCTGCAGCATTGTAAAAAGGTCCTGGAATGTAATTATCACCTGCGGATAATACGAGTGTGTTTTCGTATTCATCTTCCAACAGGTCAACAATCGCAGCAAAGTTTTTTGCGCGATCGATCGCTTCTACGCCGCCTTCCAAATCGGAAGCGTGGAGAATCTGGAGCTCGTACTGTGCTGCTGATGTTAATGGGATTAAACCCATTGCAAGAAAGCAGAGAACGAGCAATCGTTCATTCATTGATTTTTTCATCATTATTTCATTTAATTGGTTTTTTGATGAATCAAATGAACGATTGTATCCATAAGTGAATGTGTTCCAATT
>JAIVHP010000447.1 GCA_020201045.1 Flavobacteriales bacterium | reverse complement strand
CCGCTATCCGTTGTGCAGTCGCTACCGGGAACGGCATCTCCACCTGGCACACCGTTGCAATCTGGCTCAGCAGTGGAACTAAGCATAATATTGTCCAGATACAGGTTGTTTCCCCAGCCGGTAATTCCGCGAAAGCGGACTTTAACCACCCCGGAGTAATCGGAAAGATCGATTGTTTCAGAAGACCAGTCGCCGCAAGAAGGGGTGTAGGGAGCTGTTTGGCTTCCCGCCGTGGCCAGATCCAAATTTTCTTTATCCCAAAGTGTGATCCAATTGTCGTCGCAGGCCGTTTTAATTTGCACTTGCATCCGGTCAAAATAAAAGCTGCTATACCTGGCATATGCATAATCGAAGGTTAATTCGGCTGCATCAGAACTCCCCAGGTCGGTCCAGGGTGTTTCAATATCGTCTGTTTCGCCCTGCTCGCCGTAGGTGTAAAAGTCGATACTCGCGGTGTAACCCGAACTGCAATTCACATCATTACCGATTAAATCCTGCTCCCAGGTTACATCTTCATCCGGGTTTTGAATAGACCAGTCGCCCCCAGGAAAGGGCCCGTTGAAGCCGTTTTCTACCGGCAGCGGACTACCCGTTGTTTCAACTGCATTAAAAACCTGAGAACCGTCGTTATTACTCGGTTCTTCGTCGGTATTTCCATTGGGATTGCTCAGGCTTACGCCAAAAAAATGGAGTCCGCTGCTTACTGTGGTTTCGGGTAGCGAAACGGTAGTCGATTGGCCGGAATTCAAACTCCCCGTCCACGTATACGGATCGGCAGGGTTGCCGTCGATATCGTAATCGATTTCCAGACTGGTAAGGGTGTTTGAGCCGAGGTTGATAATGGAAATCTCGGGAGTAAAGGTCAGGCCGCAGATGGTTCCACCGGGAACTAAAATACCTTGAAGCGCCACATCGTTATCGCTTGTAGAGCCTTCCTGAAGCAACAGTAGACAGCGGCATCCACTTTTTCAGTGTAAGCCTGAGTAACCCCAACGGAACTGCTGACGAAGCACCGAGTAATAACGACGGATCTCAGGTTTTCAACGCCGTTGAAACAACGGGAAGTCCCCTCCCGGTAGAAAACGGATTTAACGATCCCTTCCCGGGAGAAGATTGGTCGGTTCAAAATCCGGATGCAGACATTACCTGGGTGCAGGATTTAACCAGCAATGATGTAAACTGCAGCTCGGGATTTACCGCCAGCATCGACTTTTACACCTACAACGAGCAGGGTGAAACAGACGATATTGAAACACCTTGGGTCGACCTTGGAAGTTCTGTTGGCGCCGAATTGACCTTCGATTACGCCTATGCCAGGTACAGCAGCTTCTTTTTCGACAGGATGCAAGTGCAGATTAAAACGGCCTGCGACGACAATTGGATCACACTTTGGGACAAAGAAAATTTGGATCTGGCCACGGCGGGGAGCCAAACAGCTGCTTACACCCCTTCCTGTGGTGACTGGTCGTCTGAAACTATCGACCTTTCCGATTATTCCGGAGTGGTTAAAGTGCGCTTCCGCGGAATTAACGGATGGGGAAATAACCTGTACCTCGATAACATAATGTTGAGCACTACCGCCGAACCCGACTGCAACGGTGTGCCAGGTGGAGATGCCGTTCCCGGTAGCGACTGCACAACGGATAGCGGTGCGCCCGGCGAACTGAACGAGAGTTGCGATTGTATTTCCACAAACAATCCACCAATCGCTCTAGACGATTCGTATACAACCGGTTTTAACGAAGAACTCGTTGTAAATGCTGCAAATGGGTTACTTCAAAATGATTCTGATCCAGATGGAGATGATATTTCAGTCGTTTCATATTCAGCTGCGCCAAATGGCACCTTGAACGTGACTACAAACGGCTCATTCGACTATACTCCTGACGACGGATTCAGCGGTACAGAAAACCTCAGCTACGTCCTTACAGACGGTTTTGAAATCACGTCTGGTTCGCTTACCATAACGGTAGAAGAAGAAGTCGACTGTGCGGGCGTAATTGGTGGAAGTGCCTTTACCGATGAGTGCGGTGACTGCGTAGGCGGAAATACCGGAGAAGAACCCTGCGAACAAGACTGCAACGGCGATTTTGGTGGAAGTGCATTTACCGATGAGTGCGGAGATTGTGTAGGCGGAAATACCGGAGAAGAACCCTGCGAACAAGACTGCAATGGAGTATTTGGTGGAGATGCAT
>JAIVHP010000446.1 GCA_020201045.1 Flavobacteriales bacterium | reverse complement strand
GCTCATGGATGGGAAAGTAACCCTTCGAGGCTCTTTCGAAATAGACTGGACCTGGGGTGATGCCGCCTACGGATCGGGCGGAAATCAAGGAGCCGGTTTTAACGCCGACTTCGTTAATATTCAAACACAAAATATTGAGGTGGAGATCAATCCTGCACCAGGTTATGCCATTAACTTTGGCCTGATGCGAACTTTCGACTCGCCTTACCATCCTTATCGAACTACTGTCGACAAACTCATGGATACCGGTTACCGATTGATGTACTGGGCCGGCGATGCTGCGGGAATCAGCTTTCGCCACGACTTTGCCCGGGGTAACGTTTCTGCGGGCTTATTTAACCTTTGGGAAAACCGAATTGAACTTCAAGACGATGTTTGGCTCTACAAAGCTATGGGGATGTACAAACCACTGCCTGGCCTGAATATCGGCGGCTCGGTGTATCACATCAACGATAAATCTAATGGACGCGGGGGAGCATCTATCCTGGGTCAGGGACCTAAGAGCCTGCTCACGGAATACACCGGTGCTTATCGATTTAGCTTTTCCGACGAGACTTTTGAAACCAATGTTACCTGGTTGGGAACATTTTGGGATTACAACCGCCTTTACACTTATCACAGCCACAAATTTGCTGGTTTCTTCAACTACAACACCGGAAATATTCAAGGCGAAGAAGCGCAGGTTTCCACCATTAATGGCTTTGGCTTAAACCTGCGGTATGGCTTTCGGTATGGAAATACCCCGGACGACGAAATTACTGCCGACTATATTTATACTACTGGAGATGATGACTTCAACGATGACGAATATACCGGGGTAATAACCGGAAATACCTGGGGTGCTCCGGGTAACCTGCCCGTAGGCATCGGAACCAATATTTTATTTCCTTCGGGAAATGTGGTAAACCGTTACATGCCCCTTGTAGGCGATATATCAAATATGGGCGCCGGGCTCAATGCCCTGAATGTACAGGTGAAAAAGGCCATCATTCCGCATAAATGGATTCTTTCGGCAAACGGCGCTTACGCAATGTCGAACGAACCATTGAGCCGAGGGGGAACGGAAATAGGTCTGGAAGCAAACCTGGGCGTTACCTGGAAAATTAAAACGCTTATGGAAATAGAATTGCGTGCCGCGCATGTATGGCTCGGCGATTTTTACGACGCACCCTATGCAAACGGCGATCAATTTATAGATGCGGAAATGCGCCTTAACGAACGTCCCGTTAATCCGTGGACTGCCTTTGTGGCGTTTAAATGGTTAATGTTTTAAGCGATGAAAAGAATTATATTTCTCACATTATTCTCCGCCCTGACGCTGTCGACGGTTTTTGCCCAAAAAGGGTTTTCCGGATTGGAGAAGGTAAATAGCTTCGAAGAACTCGAATACCCTTACCCGGTTTCGAAACAGAAGATTGACAGCGCAATCACTATCGCCTACATGGACGTGGGCACAGGTGAAGAAACCATTGTTTTTATTCATGGACTGGGGAGCTATGCACCGGCCTGGAAGCGAACCATTGATGGACTAAAAGACCAATACAGATGCATCGCTGTGGATTTGCCGGGTTATGGAAAATCATCGAAGGACAATTACGAAGGTTCCATGAGTTTTTTCTCCGATGCGGTTGTAAAGTTGCTCGATGCGCTGGAAATAGAAAGCCCGGTTTTTGCAGGCCATTCTATGGGTGGGCAGATCTCGATTGTTACGGCGCTTAAACACCCCGATCGGGTGAGCAAACTCATTTTGGTTGCACCGGCGGGGATTGAGACGTTTAGCGAAGGTGAAAAAGATTGGTTTAGGGAAGCCATTACAGCCAAGGGGGTTATGCTCACACCGCTCGATGCGATAGAAGCGAACATTGGCCAAAATTTTTACAAGATGCCCGAAGAAGCCTTTTTCATGGTGCGCGACCGCTACGCCATGACAGGTGCGGGCAATGAATTTTTGTGGTACTGTAATATCATTCCCAAATCGGTGCGCGGAATGGTGAATCAGCCGGTGATTAGAGATTTACCCAAGCTAGTGCAACCTACCTTGATTGCTTTGTGATGTTTGAAAAACCAGAACAAGTAAACAAGCACATTTCTGTATTTTTGGGAACGGATTGAGTCTTTTTACACCGCATCCGTATGGCAAAACTTAAAAAATTTACCGCTTTCGCCGATTCGCTTTTCCCATCGGAAGTGGCATTCGTAAAAGCGAATAACGATTTTAAGGACCGCGATTTAATCGGAATTTTAACCGGTTTAAACCAATACGCTATGCGCTATCCATCTAAAGTTGTTTTCGATCCTTCGGTCGATCTTCGAAAATACTCCCGAATGATCGGAAGCTTTGAAACCAAGCTTCGCAAAATTGATGTAGATCACTATTACGAATGGATCAGCAAAATAAATCACGAAATTACCATCGACTCTATAGGCCCGCGCGAGCAAACCCGGGTTATAAAAGAAATGGAAGCCTATGAGCCCAACTGGTTTCACATGGGTAGCTTTTACCGCCTGGTTGAGCATTATGAAGGTTACCTTTTGATGCGTTACCGCGAAAAAGACTATCAAATTGTGAGGGCTTTTTTGAGCAGGCATCGCGATGCTTACAATCAGAATCAGAAAATGGCATCGCGAATTCGGGAGCTTTCAAGAGAGATTGTCTTTGGCGATTCAAAAAAGGTAAGTGCTGAATCTGTGGACTGGCTCAAAGGGGTTTTCCAAACGGAAAGTATAAGTAAAAAGACCCGGTATTCGGCTTTTCTGGCTTTTTTAATGTTTCACATTAATACCAGGAACATCGAAGTGCTCAAAGACCCCGTAAAACAACTCGAAGATGCGATTTACCGCGGTGAGTTTTACTCGCGGCGCATTCTCGCCAATTTCTACGCCAATAAATTACTGGTATTAAACCATCTGGGAAACTACGAAGAAGCGGCTTTTTGCGGTTACCAATCCATAAAGCACTACACCGAAGATTACCTGTATTACCTCAATAATTACAGCAGTGTTTTAATGCATCTCAATAGATACGAAGATGCTATTGCAAACATGAAGGCTTCATTTGAACTGTACCGCGATACCCGCGACCGGAATAGAAGATTGATTTTCATTAGCAACTATTCGCGCTGTTTGAATCAAATTAAAAACTACCGAAAAAGCGCCCGCCTTTGCAGGCAGTTTTTGGATGAGATGGGATATCAAATATTTTCGCTGCGGTGGCATTACTTCTTCCGGATGTACTTCACGGCGCTCTTTCAACTCGATGAATGCGAGCAGATAATTAGGCTTGAACGGAAGTATCGCCTGGCCGACCGGGAGGCTAAAGCCGGATATCAGCCCTATATTTCCGTACTCCGCCTGGGTGCCGATTTTCGAGAAGTAAAATACACCACCCGCGAGTTCCAGGCCCAGCTCAGCGCATTAAAGGGCGATGCGGCAAACCAAAAACCCGAGATACAGGATTTGATCAAAGAAGTGGGAAAGGTGCTTTGATTCCTGGATGCCGTTTCCATTAATTTTTTTCCGCGATTTTAATGTGGCGAGGCGTTTTTGCACCGCCGAATTTAAAGCGAATATTAACCCTTTTTAGAATTGGCTCCGGAGATTATCGCAAAGGCTGCCTTTGCGCCGCGCAAAAATTTTGAAGCTCAAAACTTTCCGGAGTTCCATCCATTTCAAGAGCAGACGCTTAAGTCAATGTTAAGTGATTGTTCATCCTTCATAACAATTTGTTTATCGCGATTTATGGGAAGTACATCGCATCTCCATCTACATTTCGGCATTGAAATTTTAACCGATTATTCGGAAGGTGTCTGCCGGTTGCAGCTCCTATTCCAACATGCCAATCCAATAGATAAACCCATAAAAATGAAGAAAAAGATGCAAAACTTTAATTTGAAACCCCTGCTTCTGTTTCTGCTCGTCGCCCTGACGGCAGGAGTGGGACAGGCTCAGTACGACGGCACCGGGACGTTTACCAAAATTACTTCCGAAGCCGAACTTACCGATGGCTATTATGTGATTGCCGAAGCCAATGGCGACGCCTTTGCAATGAGCAATGACCACGACGGATCGCTGTTTCCGGAAGAAGAGATCACCCCTTCCGGCGGAAGCCTAACCAACCCCGGTGTAGGAAGCAAACTTTTCGGTGTCGATGCTGTAAATAGTGCGGCCGCTTCCATCCGTTTCAATCAGCCAAACCAAATCCAGGTCGGGGTTGGTCACTTCACCTTCTGAAACCGTAATCGG
>JAIVHP010000230.1 GCA_020201045.1 Flavobacteriales bacterium | reverse complement strand
AAAAGGCGATTCCCCTTTTTATTCTTTTTGGGTTGAATGATATCAAATTCCTTTTCCCAAAAGCGAATAAGCGAATTATTGACCCCGAAGAGCTCTGAAACTTCCCCGATGGAATAGTATAATTTCTCTATTTCTTTTTCCCTGTAAGGCATATTAATCGAAGGATTGATTGGAGTGAGAAGACAATTCTACCATCAAATCGTATTCTTCTGGAGTGAGATCGTTGAAGTAAAAATTAGCCGGGTTGATTTTCTTGCCGTCTTTAATCACTTCGTAGTGAAGGTGTGGAGCGCTGCTGATTCCCGTGTTGCCCACCAGACCAATTACATCTCCCCTTTTCACTTTTTGCCCGCGGCGCACGTTAATCTTGCTCATGTGCGCATAGAGCGTTTCATATCCAAATCCGTGATCTATTACCACGTGCTTGCCGTAGCCACGACGGCTGTTTACCACCTTTTCAATACGGCCGTCGCCTGTTGCAAAAATTTCCGTTCCCTCCGGGGCGGAAAAATCCATCCCCCAATGCATTTTTACCACTTTGTAAATGGGGTGCATGCGGCGGCCATAACCGCTTGCCATGCGCTTTAGGTCTTTGTTTGGAACCGGCTGCACAGCCGGGATGGACGCCAACATCTGTTCTTTGTTCTTCGCGAGATCAATGACCTCGTCAAAAGATTTGCTCTGAACGTAGAGTCTTTTGGCCAATTGATCTAATCGCTGCGTGGTATTGATTACAATTTCAGAATTTCGATAACCTTCCAAGTGTGTATAGCGATTTACACCCCCTACCCCTGCGCTCCGAACATTTTTCGAAATGGGCTCGGCTTCCATAATTTCCCGGTAGATGTTGTCGTCGCGACGCTCAATATCGGCCAGCACTTTCTCGAGCTGCGCTACGTCCCGATTTAAAAGTTCGTATTGCTTTCTTAATTGAGCGTTTTCTCTTTTTAAATTCAGTTCTTTGGGGGAGTCTAAAAAAGTATAGGCCAGAAGTATAATTATTCCGGCAAAAAACAATCCTACAAGTACATAGGTCGACACCTTCTTCAACCTGTCCTGAAAAGTCAGTTGGATTTTTTCGTAGTTGAGTGTATTCGGATTGTACTTGTATTTTATTTTTGCCATTTGGTATTTAAACGTCTAAATACTAAAACTATTAAAACACCTTAACTAAGCCAAGCTGTTTGCACAAAGATAAGCTGTGAAGTTAGAATAACTCGCCCATGAAATCGTCGCTCATACGCCAAAAGTTTTTAAATTTTTTCGAGTCAAAAGATCACCGCATCGTGGATTCATCTCCGTTGGTCGTGAAAAACGACCCCACACTGATGTTTACGAACGCGGGGATGAATCAGTTCAAAGATATTTTTCTCGACAATGAGCCCGCCCGGTTTGCCCGGGTTGCCGATACGCAAAAATGCCTTCGCGTAAGCGGAAAACACAATGATTTAGAAGAAGTTGGAGTTGACACCTACCATCATACCATGTTCGAAATGCTCGGCAACTGGTCTTTTGGCGACTACTATAAAAAAGAAGCAATTGAATGGGCCTGGGAGTTACTTACTGAAGTTTTTAAAATAGATAAAGATCGGCTTTACGTCACCATTTTTGAAGGAGACAAAGACGACAACCTCCCGTTTGACACCGAGGCGTTGGAGATTTGGAAAAAACTCACCGACGAGAATCGCATCATTCCCGCAAACCGGAAGGACAATTTTTGGGAAATGGGCGATATCGGCCCCTGTGGTCCATGCAGCGAAATTCACGTAGATATGCGCAGCGATGCCGAGCGGAAAAAGACCGACGGAAAAACGCTTGTAAACTGCGATCACCCGGAAGTAATTGAAATCTGGAATCTGGTTTTTATGGAACTCGAGCGGATGGCGAACGGAAAATTGAAACCCCTGTCGAAAAAACACATCGATACAGGGATGGGCCTCGAGCGCCTGAGCATGGTTTTGCAGGGAAAACAATCCACCTACGACACAGATGTGTTTGTGAAGCTCATCGATTTTATCGAAGAAAAAACCGGAAAAAAATACGGAAAAACGGCTTCAAAGCAGGACATTGCGATCAGGGTAATGTCAGATCACATCAGAGCAGTTGCTTTTGCTATTGCCGATGGTCAGATGCCATCTAATACCGGTCCAGGTTATGTTATCCGCCGAATTTTGCGACGCGCCGTGCGCTATGCATACAGC
>JAIVHP010000445.1 GCA_020201045.1 Flavobacteriales bacterium | reverse complement strand
GTACACTCTTACTCATCGTAATAGGGGGAGCAATGGTAGCTTTCGTTCTCGGAGATATTTTTTCGAACCGCGGATCGACTCCCGCAGATGAATATGTAGGAGAAGTTTTCGGCGAAGAAATTAACATGATGGAGTACGAACAAAGAGTTCGAAATAGAAAGGAAGGCCTTTCCAGTATTGGTCAGCCCGTTTCTACGGCTCAAGATCAGCAAATCCGAAATCAGGTGTGGAACGACATGATTCAGGAAAAAATTATGTACGCTGAACTCAATGACCTCGGAATGCGACTCGGACAAGATGAGTTCGACGACATCAGATTTGGCGAGAATGTGCGTTCTGAATTTTCAAACGATGAGAACTTCAAGAGCCAGGAAACCGGTCAATTTGATCCGCAACTCGTTCAAAACTACTTCGCTTTCCTAAAAGAACGCTACCAATTGTTTTACAACAATCAGGTAAATAGAATTGTAAACGAGCGCCTGTACGAAAAGTATAATAACCTGGTAAAGGGTGGTGTTTACATCAATACCCTCGAAGGCAAAGACGAGTACTACCGGCAAGAAGCCAAGGTGCGTTTTAACTTCGTTGTTAAAGAATACACGAGTGTTCCCGATTCTACGGTAGAAGTTACCGATGCCGATCTGAGAGAATACTACGATGAACACAAAGACGAAGACCGTTTTGAGCGCGATGCCGAAGTGGATCTCAAATTTGTGGTGTGGGAAGTAAAGGCCACGGAAGAAGATGAATTGGATATCAGACAGGGTCTTGAAGAACTCAAAGGAAATTTTGAAAATGCCAGAAACGATTCGTTGTTTGTACTTCAGTACAGCGATACTAAAAATGCCGAAAGCGCTCCGATTAATAGCAGAGACAACGCGGAGCTGGAAGAGCTCATTGAAAATGCGGTTGCTGGCGATGTGATTGGGCCTTACAAAACGGGAAACAATATCGCCATTGCAAAGATTACTGAAATTGGAACCGAAGAGCAGGCCACTGCCAGACATATTTTATTGTCGAAGAGTACTGAGCCAGACACTGATGTTCTAAAAGCCAGAGCTGACAGTATAAAGCGCGTTATTGAGCGAAATAACAATTTTGAAGAGATGGTATCGCTTTTTAGCGAAGATCCCGGATCTATCGAAGATGGGGGTGTTTACGAATGGTTTGATAGAAAAACAATGGTTCCCGAATTTACGGAAGCTTCTTTTGACCGGCCTATCGGGTCGCTTAATGTGGTGGAAACAGATTACGGATACCACATTGTAGAGCCACTCGACAAACGCGAAGGTAAAGTTTTGGAAGGCCTTATTGTAGATCAGCGCATTCAGCCATCAAACCAAACGTTTAACAGAGCCTATGACGAGGCAAACGAGTTTGCTATTTCTTCAGAAACACTCGAAGGCATGGTTACCGAAGCCGAAGAGCGCGGTTACGAATTGAAAGAATCTGATAATGTTTCTGCTCAAACCAGAAGTCTGCCGGGCGTTACATCTTCTGCAGATGCAATCAGGTGGGCGCACAAAGAAGAAGAATCGAAAGTGGGAGATATCAGCGAGCCTTTTGAATTTGGCAACAAAATTATTGTTATTGGATTGGAAGATCGACGCGAAGCCGGAACACAGTCGTTTGAAGATGCAAAAGAGAAAATTCGCCCTGACGTTACGCTCGAAATGAAAAAGGAAATGTTCAAAGCCGAGATGGACGGAAAATCGCTCGAAGAACTCGAAAGTGAGTTGGGATTGGAAACAAAGCTTGCGGCAAACGTGTCTGAAAAGCGTCCGAGCCTTCCCGGTGGTGCCAGTGAACCTTACGTTGTAGGGTACGCTCTTTCTATGGCAGAGGGAAATCGAAGCACACCAATCGCAGGTAACCGTGGAGTTTATGTGGTGCAACTCGAGTCTAAAACAGAAGTTGAGCCCAGAGACGAGTACATTACTTATCAGGACGAAGTTCAGGAGAATAAACTAAACTCAATGCGTACCTATACTTCCGGTACATACCGAGCGCTTAAGGATTTTGCAAACGTGAAAGATCAGAGATCAAGAGCGTTTTAAATTCGAAGAGAACTAAAATTCAAACCAAATTAAAACCCGGTCTTGGTAAGCAAGTCCGGGTTTTTTTACCTCAGTACAATCAATCTTTCGGTATCCAATTTCAGCAGGATACACAGGAGGATGGTAAAACCCCAGAGGGATGAACCGCCG
>JAIVHP010000229.1:2274-5379 GCA_020201045.1 Flavobacteriales bacterium | reverse complement strand
CAATTAAAATATTTGGTTCGACTTAACGGTTGATCTGCAGCTTTCGAGCTACCGTTTCGTCTCCAATCTGGATGTTTAGAATATACATGCCATTGGCCAGGTTAGAAACATTGAATTGGTTCCTTACAAAGCCGGTTGGTAGCGTTCCGAATCCTTTTGATTTTACCAATCTTCCGGTGTTATCGTAAATGAAGTAAGACACTTCATTGCCTGAAACCAGGTCTAGCTCAACAAAAACTTCATCGAGTGCCGGGTTTGGGTAAACGTTCAGTGCCGACAGGCTTTCCAGTTCGTCAACGCTGGTAACATCTTGAAGTGGAATCAGCGGACCGCCTTCGGGAATGGAAGCCCAGAGGCCAAAGTCGGGACCGTCGCTATTTACCGAAGGATCTAAAAATCCGGAAGCAAATACCGATATGGCAATTCCTTCCAGTTGAAGCTCGGCCAGATTAGCCGCAAAAGCAGCTAAAATTTCGGTTTCACCAGCGGCAGTGATCCCCAGGGTGTAATTGTCTGTTGGGAGGTCGGCATATCCTTGCACGCCGCCATAGGCCAAATCGCCGAAAAGCTCTTCGTCAAGCACAAAAAGTTCGTCGATATCTACAGCAGGTGCATCGGTGGTACCATGCACAACTGCAACAAAGGTGTTGTTAGCGTTGGGATTGGCCTCCAGAAAACCATTAATAATAACGATTTCCAATGGAGCCGTTGCTGGGCCCGGGTCGTAACCCAACTCAGAGGCGATACCCTGCGCAATTGCCTGGAAAGATCCGCCTGGCTCTAAAATCACATCTTCTAACAGAAGAATGGGATCTGAATCGTCAACACTTGTAGATGCATTGATGGTGATATCCAAAGGTACACCAGCCGGTGCATCGATAGTCGCTGTTGAATTTCTGAATTCCAAATCGTCAAAATCGTCGGTTGGAAAATCTCCATTCACGCGCACATCTACGATTGCTGCGGCGGCATCAGGAGAATTATGCACGACCTGAAGACGCGCGGTACAAGCCGAAGCATCCAATTCGTTTACGCTGAGTTCAACGTTTCCGGTTGCCCCGTCGAATCCATCTACCTGAATAAGGTATTCTTCACCTTCAACAAGTCCACAAGCGGTGAGCCGCGAAGCAAAAGGACTTTCGGCGTTGCATTCGGGTCCATCGGCATCAAAATCATCGTTCGCACCTACAAACTCATAGGTTTCAAAGTCTCCACAGTCGCTGGCTTGCCAAACGGCAACCTGCGTATCGAAGTCGGTTCCCGGGTTACAGGTTGATACTTCAACAGCACCTGAAGCCGGAGCGACGAATGAAAACCAAACAGAATTCGTTACTTCTGCAACCTCGCCGTCACCATCGCACCAGGAAGTAAAGGTTGAACAACCACCGTCTGGCGGTGCCACTTCGCCTTCGGCAACAGTTGCGCCGCTGTTGTCTATCGTTACAGACTCTCCAGTGGTGTTAACAAGCAGTGCATCGCATGGCTCGTCGGTTGCGGTAAAGCCGGGAAGCTGCAAAAGCGGTCCACCGTATGGCAGCGCCGCCCAAAGGCCAAATGCGGGTCCATCGCGTACGCGGCAATTTCTGTTCCCACGGTTCCGTCGGCTACCTGAAGGGCATAATTACCAATGGGTAATTCTTCATAGCCCTGAATATCTCCGTACGCCAAAGATTCGAATAAGAGCGTAGAAACTTCTGAGATTTCGTTTATATCTACCAGCGGAGCGTCTGTTGCTCCGTGAGCGGCGAGAACATCCACATTTCCATCTGTAGTGGCATTCTCCCTTGCTCCTGCGAATACATTAAGATTGAAAGGAGCAATGAGATTATCAGGATCATACCCAACATCCGATACAATTCCTTCGGCGATTATGATGTAGGTTTCATCTGCGTCGAGGCCTTCAGTAAGTGGGAGGGTATGAATAGGAGTCGTATCATCTTCGCTGTCTGCAGGATTTACAGTAATGGTAAGCGGTGTTTCACTCGGAACGGTTAAAAACGGAGATGCTGTTCGGTATTCCACATCGTCGAGAAATGGGGGCAGTTCACCGTTAACACGGATGTCTACAACCGCTGCTGCTTCGTCGCCACTGTTGTGAATAACCTGCACTCGAGCGGGAAGAGCATCTGTTTGAGATACCGTGATCGTGAAGTCCTGATTTCCCGGAGTATCGCCAAATCCATCTCCTGAAGCGTGTACTTCGATGGTTTGATCGCCGGTTAGGCCGGGATCGTTGGTAACATTTGCACTAAAGAAATAAAAAGAGCCCTGGGAGGTGATTCCGCCGTATTCGTTATCGTTATCTCCCCAGGAAACTTCCTGCCCATCGATTCCATTATAGGCTTCTGCATCTCCGCCGTCATCGAAAGATGGTCCGAAAATTTCATCGTTCGAAACAGAGTTTAACGTCATCCCGTCGGGAAAGGTCATCGAAACGGAGTCTACATACTCAAAATCTTCGTTTGCAATTTCGAAGACAAAATAGAGATTGTGCGTCTCGCCGGGCACATAGCCGTTGTCAACACTTCCCATTACATCCACCTGCTTCTGTTGGCCCGATGGATTTTTGGGTTTTTGTCTTTTAACAGCCGATTTGTCAACTGCTGTAGATTGATTCGGATTCACAAGCTTTTGCGCCATCACACCAGAAGTGCCGGCAAGCGTTGCAAAAACGAATAGAAAAAGGGTAAATTTCTGTATCATTTGTTTGATTTTAGTGGTTTTCGATAAAAATAGTTATTTGATTCTTATTGAAGGAATTCCCCCTGTTAAGAAACCCGAAGGTCTGCGAATCCCGTAAACCTGAATCTCTCAACTTACACCCTGGGAAGCAAAATTTGTTCAAATCCAATCCGACTGAAAACAAGAAGGCAGGTTTGAAACTAAAACTACCTGGTTCAGTCGGTTCAAGATATTTTCTCAATTCAGCGCTTCCTTATACGTATCCAAAGCCCGCTTCCGGGCCTCTTTGTGCTCTACAAGGGGTTCGGGGTACTTGTCGGTTTCTAATTCAGGCACCCATTTTTTGATATACTCCTGCTTTGGGTCGAATTTCTTTGTCTGTAAATAGGGATTAAACACCCGAAAATACGGTGCTGCATCGCA
>JAIVHP010000229.1:0-2210 GCA_020201045.1 Flavobacteriales bacterium | reverse complement strand
AGTTCGCGCATTCCCGCATCTACAATGGGGTAGCCCGTTTTTCCCTGACACCATGCGCGAAAATCGTCTTCGTCGTTTCGCCACGGAATGCTGTCGTATTTGCTGCGAAAGGCGTTTTCTATTCGGTCTGGAAACTGCCAGATAATAACCTGGTAAAAATTGCGCCAAATCAATTCGTTTAACCAGCTCTTGCTGTGCTTTTGTGCCTTTTTGGTGAGTTCGCGAATACTCACCGTGCCAAATCGCAGGTGTACGCTTAGCCTGGAAGTTCCCTTCCTGGCGGGTATGTCGCGGTTATCTCCGTAGTTTTTGAGCAGGGCAGCATCCACATTGCGGTCGGGGT
The DNA here is from genome assembly GCA_020201045.1 of Flavobacteriales bacterium. Lineage (GTDB taxonomy): Bacteria > Bacteroidota > Bacteroidia > Flavobacteriales_D > Cryomorphaceae > JAIVHP01. The sequence continues at coordinate 1,867 of JAIVHP010000229.1, read as the reverse complement.
ATTCAAACTCAAAACGCTTGAATCCCATTTCGTTTAGGGTAGGCATTTCACCCGCCTGGAACTGCAAAAAATTGTCGAAGTATTTTTCTGTTACAGCTTCTTCAAGGTGCTCATCTTTGAGCTCCGCCAGCCACTTCCTGCTAAAAGGTGTGTAAACCACGTACGGATCGCCGTCGTCCTTTAAGATTTCATCTCTATCAAAAATGACGTGATCTTTATAATCGCAAAACGCTATTCCATTCTTATCGAGCAAGTCTGAAATTTTGCCGTCCCGCTTTCGCGCGTAGGGTTCGTAATCGCGATTGGTGTGCACCTTAACGATATCGTGCGCTTTGATAAGCTCTTCCCATACATTTTCGGGTTTTCCATAGTGAACCAGTAAATTGGAGCCAAAGTTTTTTAGCTCCTTTTTCATTGCGTCCAGTTCGCGGTGAATAAACTGCACCCGGGCATCTTCGGGATCTTCCAGTTTATCAAGTATTTCCCTGTCGAAAATAAAAAGCGGAATAACTTTGTGCTCGCCCTTAAGGGCATTATGCAAGCCCACATTATCGCGGAGCCTGAGATCTCTTCGAAACCAAAAAAAACTAACTTTCTGACTCATTTCTTCCGTTTAAATCCACGACTTTTTTGTGGGGCTTAGCGTATTTGAAGCGTTTTGCCTTTTCAATTTTGTGATAACCGTCCAGGGCCGAAATTCCCGCAGTACCCAATACCGACAAATCTACATAACCATCGGGTAAAAGTGCGGCTTCTTTCAACTCCACTTTTTCGATGTGACCGGTAATCAGACGCGTATTATTTGATTTGATCTCGATGTCTTCAGACAACTTACACGCAATGCGCAGTGCACTCTCCTTCACAAAAGGCGCGTAAAATTCCGAATGGGTTTCTGTAAATCCACAAGCGTCGAATTCCGATACTTCTTTTGAATACCTAGCGGATGTGCCGTGCGCCTGTTTGATAAAATCATAAGAGATGTGATTTACCGTAAAGCTCAGCGTTTCCTTTATGTTTTGGTAAGTGTGTCGGTCTACGGTGACCGGCCGCATAATAAAACCCAACAATGGTGGGGAAGCTCCCAGGTGAATTACCGATGAAAAAATAGCCAGATTGGAGTTTCCTGCTGCCGATTTGGTAGCAATTAAATTGGCCGATTTTACGCCGGAAAGGCTATTGACGAAAGTACCCCGGAATCTTTTCTCAAAACCGAGAATTTCTTCACGGGATATCGAGATCATATATTCTGGATAGCGCCCATTCCACCATCTACGCCAATAATCTGCCCCGTAATCCACGATGATTTCGGACTTAGTAAAAAGGCGGCCATCTCGGCGGCATCTTCTGGTTTACCTATTCGCTTCAGGGGATGTCTTTCGTTGCTCGCTTCCTTTTTAGAATCAGTATTGAGTAATTTCTCAGCCATGGGCGTATCGGTAAGTGCAAGCGCCAGGGCATTCACCCTTATTTTCGGCGCCCATTCTGCACTGAGTGCTTTGGTAAGCCCTTCAATAGCTCCCTTTGCCGACGAAACAGAAGAGTGAAAAGTGAGACCTTTCTGAGCAGCAACCGAACTAAATAGCACCACCGATGCATTGTCTGAAGCCTTTAGAGGCTTCATAGCAGCCTGGAGTGTTAAAACAGCTCCGAGGTGGTTTACTTTCATGTCTTCTGTAAAATCTTCTGCCTTCAGGCGGTGGAATGGTTTTAAGTTTATCGTTCCGCCAGCATAAACCAACCCATCAATGGTGTCGGGTAAAAATGACCAATCTGTGTCTGGATCGGTAGCGTCGAGATCATAAACCTTCACTTTATCAGAAGATTCCATTCGCTCAGAAGCCTTTCGCGAGGCCACGTAAACGGTATG
>JAIVHP010000048.1 GCA_020201045.1 Flavobacteriales bacterium | reverse complement strand
TATTCTCGATCATGCCTTTTAAGTAAAGGTTGGTTATACGCTCGCCAATTTTGCCCTGACCCAGCGTAAGGTCGTTGTCTGATTCAATGGTTTTCCAAAACGTTTTCTCCAGATTTCTGAGACGAATTTTTTCTTTGGTTTCATTCTCTTCCTTAAACTGCTGAATGATCTCAAGAATCAGGCTGTCGTATCTGTCCATTGTAAAGTGATATTTAATTGGTTAAAGCTAACTTCAAGATGGGTATTGGAAGTTAGGCAAATACAATTCCAGCCGCCACCTTTAAAGCAATGTTAAGAATCTCTTAACTGCCGTTTAAAAGTATGTAAATCGAATGATAATTTCCCTTAATGTGGATAAAAAAGAATGGTGTTGAAAAAGAAAGTTGTCCACAACCAGGCACCCTTAAATGTTGTGTATCAATAATATGAAGGTGTTAATTAAAGGGGGTATTCGGCCTTTTCGGGATGCATCGGAATAATGTTTTCAAAAAAGCGGTACATCTTGCTAAAATCGCTTTCCATATCTCCGGAAGGTATGAAGGGCTCGGAAGAAACAACCCATTTCCGCTGGTAGTCAAAGCCTACCATTACGATTGGCACTTTCGCTTTATTGGCGATGTGGTAAAATCCCGTTTTCCATTTATCCACCTTGCTTCGCGTTCCTTCGGGAGTCACGGTGATGGCAAAGGAAGGTTCTGTTTGAAATTTTTCGACCACAAAATCTACTAAACTCATGTTTTTTGTCCTGTTTACCGGATACCCTCCTAAATTGAGTAGTACATTGGCAATGGGGAATACGAATAGCTCTTTTTTCGCCAGATATTTTACGTTGATACCCATGAGCTTCCGCGCGGCGATTCCTACAAAAAAATCGATGTTGCTGGTGTGTGGTGCAACTACCAATACGTAATTTCGTAAATCCGTAGGGATGTATTTGGAAATATGCCAGCCGGTAATTTTGAACCAGCGCACGCAAAGCCAAACGAATAATTTGCTTATCATTCCGACAAATAACGTGAATTTTCCGTTTTGTGGAATTTGCTGCGTTTTGAATACCTAATTTTGTAGAACTATTATGTACGTCATTATTGACATTGAAACCACCGGTGGAAGCAAAAAATCGGGGAGAATTACGGAGATTGCTGCATACAAACACGATGGAAACCGAGTTGTAGACAAGTTATCGACGCTCGTAAATCCAGAAATTCCCATTCCGCCTTTTATCACCAACCTTACGGGTATCTCGAATGCAATGGTTGGGGATGCCCCCACATTCGAAGAAATAGCCGACGATTTGAGCCGATTTACAGCCAACGCCATATTCGTTGCGCACAATGTAAATTTCGATTACGGGTTTATTCGCGAAGCGTATCGGGGCTTGGGAAAAGAATTTAGCCGTAAGCGGCTCTGTACCGTAAAACTTAGCCGTGCATGTTTTCCCGGCCTTCCATCTTACAGCCTTGGAAAACTAACCGACCAGCTCAATATTTCGCTGCAGGGCGCCCACCGGGCCGAAGCAGATGCCAGGGCAACCACCGACCTTTTTGAACTCATTCTCGACAAGCAATCTTCAAAAGGTTTGTTTGATGCCAATTTTGGCATAGACGATCTGGATAAAATGCCCAGCCCACATATCAACAAGGAGTTCCTTCAATCTATTCCCGACGATAGTGGCATCTACAAGTTTTACAACCGCAATGAAGAGCTTATTTATGTGAAGCGCAGCAAACGAGGTGTTAGAGTCTAACCCAAAATACAACAACGGCAAGTTTTCCATGAAATCGCATTTTGGCCTGTTCCTGTCGGGGAATGGCGCTGATCGCCAACTCGCTCTTCGCAAATTGCGAACCGGGCAGAGCGCGACGGCAGTAGAGGTATTCTCAAATTTCTACCAGGGATTAGATTTCTTAAAGGATTTGTCAGAAAATGCCGGACTAAAGCTAGAAGAAAAAAACATGGGTAAGTTTAAGCAGTACCGCCTTCTTCTAAACGGATCGGGTAATGCAGATGTAAAGCAACTCATGCAGCCCGGGTCTTTTCTACTGACCGATGAAGCCAGGAATGCATCCGAAAGGGCTGTTGTACTCATGGACAAAGGGACAGTGCGCGGGTACGGATATTTCGATATTGAAATGCCTTTGATGAAATTTAGCGCCGAAGATCTCGACATAAAACTGAGCCCAAAACCCGAATTGGAAATGGTGGTTCGCCACTTTCTCGAAAAGAAAAAGTACGATCAGCTCATCAAACTGAGCTGAGAATATTTTTGTGGATTTTTAAAACCTGCGGAATCAGCGCCGTTTGCCCATCGTTGTGAATCAAAAAATCGGAGAGTGGAATTTTCTTTTCGTCGCTCCATTGCGCGCGCATGCGGTTCTCAATTTTCTCCCGGTCTGAACCGTCTCTTTTTACCGCCCTGCTCAATCGAACTTCTTCGGGGGCAATGACCAGGATCATCCGGTCCATCTGCTTATACATTCCCGTTTCAAAGGTTATGGCTGCTTCCTTGATAACATAAACCGCGCTTTGCACTTTTACCCATTCGGCGTAAGTCCTACCCACGGCGGGATGCACAATAGCGTTGAGATCCTTGCGGGAGCTTTCGTCCTTAAAAACCCGATCGGCTAAAAAAGGCCTGTTGGGCAAATTTCCGCTATACGCTTTCTCGCCAAACCGCTCGATAATAGCACGACGCACTTCAGCGCTCGTTTCCAGTATGGTTTTCGCTTCGGTATCGGCGTTAAATACGGGTACCGACAGCACTTTAAAAATTTCTGCTGCAAGCGATTTACCGGCGGCAATTCCACCGGTTAACCCCACTTCTATGGGGGTGTTACTTTTTGGCAAGTTCCTGCTCATTTGCAGATCCGTCGGCAGATATGGCAGACTTTTCTACGCGAAGTTTAGCCCCGCCGGTATCTAGTATCACTACCTTATCTTGTACTTCAGTTACCTTGCCGTGAATTCCGCCAATGGTAACCACCTTGGTACCTTTGGCGAGCGATTCGCGAAACTTTCGCGCTTCTTTCGCCTTCTTTGCCTGCGGCCGAATCATAAAAAAATAGAAAATCCCAATAATAGCTACCCAAAAAAGAAGGCTTACAATGCTGGTATCACCCATTTGAAGTAAAATTGAAAGTAAATTCATTGAATTTAGTCGGTTTTCATCTTGTCTGGAACAACGATGTTTGTATTAATTATTAATTGAGTTAATGAAGGTACGGTATTGGCAATAACCGAAATAGAGACCGTTATCTCCCCGTATTTACTGTCGCTGTTAAATTCCACTTCAATCTCGCCGCCTTCGCCGGGGAAAATCTTTCCCGTGGGGTAGCTTCGTGGAATAGTACAGCCGCAAGAACCCTGCACCGAGCTAATTACCAGTGGTGCATCGCCGGTGTTTTCGAACTTGTAGGTGTAATTTACAATCTCCCCCTGGGTAATTTTGCCAGTAGAAAATTCGGTTTCTTCGAATTCAATTTTCGGCAGCTCCATGTCTTCGGCTTCTTCGTCGGAAGATGGAATTTGAATAATATCGCTGTTTACTTTACGGCGCTCTGACTCCGATTCGCATGATATTGTCGCAAAAGCCAGAAAAAGTAAAAAGAAAAAATTACGAGATAAGTCCACGGCCCACTTTTTTAATCGTTCCATCGTCTTTGAGTTTGGCGAAAAGTTTATCGAGCACTCCGTTTATAAAGTTGTTACTCTTTGGGGTGCTGTAGTATTTCGAAATTTCGATGTATTCGTTTAGGGTAACCTTTACAGGAATTTGCTTGAATTCGCGCGCTTCGGTGAGTGCCATTTTCATAAGCAGGATGTCCATTAGCGCAATTCGCTCAATTTCCCAGTTATCGGCATTATCCTTAATGAGTTTAAGGTGTTCCTTCCCTTGCGTAATGGTTTTTCTAAAAAGCACCTTTACAAACTCCAGTTCGTCTTCCGGGTCCTTCCAGAGTGGGAGAAGCGGATGAAATTCGTCGGAATTTACATCAAAGGACTTGAAGGTTTTGAGAACCATAGATGCCACGAGATCCAAATCGTCTGCCCAAAAAATACTCTGCTCGTCAAAAAAGTCCTGAAGCGACTCGTGGTTGATTAAATGCCTTTTGAACAACCGCAAAACAACCTCGCGATCTTTTTCGTAACTGTCTTCATCGGCAGTCATGTAGGCCCTGTACTCTTCGGTGTCAATCATCATTTTGTAAAGGCGGCGGAGCAATTCGGGCTCTCCACTCCAGTTAACTCCTTCTTTCTTCGAAATATTCTCCAGCTCCTTATTGTGATTGAGTTGCTTTATAAAACGGTTGTTTACAAAGCGCAGATTCGGGTTTAGGTCATCTTCTGATGGCAGCCTTTTCTTTTTTCCCTCTTCCACACGCTGTTCGGCAATGGCTTGCAGCTCGGTCATCAACAACATTAAATAAAGGTACATTTCGTACATCTTTTTAATGCTGTAAAACAACTCTTTCTCTGCCCTCGCCACGGTTGAATCTTCAGACTGCTCGTAAGCGTAGAGCGCGTGAAGAATTTTAATTCTGATGTGCCGGCGGTTTAACATGAGTGTAATTTGTTTCTAAGGTTTGGTTTTTCGCAGATTTAAATTTCAGCCGAAATAAGATCGGTTTTTGCTAAATTTCCCTAAAGCTTTAGGAGAATCAAACATTGAGCTCTTTTCGGTGTTTTTTGTCGTTGTAAATAAACGTAGATTTGCCAGGTAATTGTTAGAAAAGTCGGACAAAAGTACACTTTTTTAACGGCTCTGAACAAACTCCTATAGCATTGGCTTCATGAGGGCATTAGCTCACCTTAATAAATATCTCTGGCACTATAAGTGGCGTATCTTTTTTGGGATAGTATTCATTATCGCCTCAAACGTTTTCGCCATTTACGCTCCGCGCATGATACGCGAAGCTTTCGACTTGATAGCAGAGTCTATTAAGGCCTACCAATCGGGCAATTATCAGGACTTTGAGCTCACCCTACCCGTCACAGTACGCTACATCTACGAGTTTTTAAAAATAGATCAGGGCGGATACCAAAATATTACATCTACCGATCAACTGGCAGAAGTGATTACGCGGTTGTCGCTGATTTTGGCTGGCTTATACCTTCTCGCTGCTCTTTTAAAAGGTATATTTCTATTCTTTACAAGGCAAACCATCATCATTATGTCGCGCCTGGTGGAGTTTGATTTGAAAAATGAAATCTTTGACCACTACCAAAGTCTGAGCCTTGCATTTTACAAACGCAACAATACGGGCGACTTGATGAACCGCATCAGCGAAGATGTTAACAAGGTACGCATGTATCTGGGGCCGGCCATTATGTACAGCATAAACCTGGTGGTGCTTTCTGCTTTGGCGCTCTACGCCATGTTTAGTGTAAACGTTGAGCTCACCCTTTATGTATTGATACCCTTGCCTATTTTATCGATTTCCATTTACTATGTGAGCAGTCTGATAAACAGCCGCAGCGAGAAAGTTCAGCGCCAGCAGTCTCACCTTTCTACCCTGGTGCAGGAAGCCTTTTCGGGAATAAGGGTATTGAAGGCATTTAACAGGCAACGCGCCACCCAGGACCATTTTGAAAAAGCCTGTAATACCTATAAGGTAGATTCACTCAGGTTGGTAAAGGTAGATGCGCTTTTTATGCCGGCAATCATTTTGTTGATCGGGCTGAGCACTATCATCGCCATTTATGTAGGTGGCGTAAAGGCCATCGCCGGCGAAATCACAATTGGAAACATCGCCGAATTTGTGATTTACGTAAACATGCTCACCTGGCCATTTGCATCCATTGGCTGGGTTACTTCGCTGGTGCAGCAGGCAGCCGCATCGCAGGAGCGAATCAACGAATTTTTACACACCGAGCCCAAAATAAAAAACACCAACCCCACCCCTGCTGAGATTAAAGGGAAAATTGAATTTTCGGATGTATCGTTTGTATATCCCGACAGCGGTATTACAGCGCTGAATAAAATAGACTTCAGCGTATCTAAGGGCGAAACACTGGCCGTAATTGGCAGAACGGGGTCGGGAAAAAGCACCATAGCAAACCTGATTTGCAGAAATTTCGATGCGAGTTCGGGCCAAGTAAAAATCGACGGCAATTCTATTAAAGACGTGAATCTCGACGAACTTCGACGAGCCATCGGTTACGTGCCGCAAGACGTCTTTCTCTTTAGCGAGTCTATTTCCAATAATATTCTCTTTGGCGTTGAGAATCCCGATAATCCCGATGAAGTGGTGCGACATGCGGCTCGGGAAGCTCACGTACTTCACAATATTGAAGAATTTCCAAGAAAATTCGAGACCATGCTCGGAGAGCGGGGTATAAATTTATCGGGCGGTCAAAAGCAACGAGTCAGCATTGCCAGGGCCATTGCGCCAAATCCCAAAATTTTGATCTTCGACGATTGCCTTTCGGCAGTAGACACCGAAACCGAAGAAATCATCCTCGGAAATCTCCAAAAGATCATGAAAGATCGCACCACCATACTTATCAGCCACCGGGTTTCTACCGTAGAACTGGCCGACAAAATTTTAGTGTTAGACCGGGGCGAGATCATTGAGCGCGGCAACCACCGGGAGCTCATTCAAAAAGGCGGGGTGTACTTCGAGCTGTATCAAAAGCAGCTTCAGGAAAACAAAAAAGTAGAACAGGAATAGCCAGTTTCAGCAGAATTGTATATTTGCTCACTACTATTTACTAACACTTACTAAATTTTTACACGTATGTCAGATGGACATGGAGATTCCGTGAGAGATGATATTTTCTCAAAAGCGGTAAGAGCAGGAAAGAGAACATACTTCTTTGATGTGAAATCGACCAGAGGGAATGATCTTTACCTAACCATTACCGAGAGTAAAAAACGTTTTCACGACGACGGAAAACACAGCTACGAAAAGCACAAACTATTTCTGTACAAGGAAGATTTCGAAAAGTTTGCCGATGGGTTTGAAGAAGCCATCGAGAAAATCAAAACCATCCGCGAAGGCGATAACGAGTTTATCGACCCGGCAGATGAAGAGCAGGAGACCACCCAGGAAAAAGAATACACCGACGTAAAATTCGAAGACCTCGATTCCTAATCGGGACTTAGAATTTTAGAAAACCCTGTATTTGGGCTCTTATTAACCCGACGTATTCTTCGTTGGTCAAATCTCCGTTTTCATTTAAATGGAGATGGATCGACGAAAGAACGGGTTTCAAGCTGTATACCTCTGTTTTTAGGTAGTGCATTACAGCCGTAAGATGATCTACTCCGCGCAGATTGCCCGCGCGGCCACTCGCTATACCCAATAGTGCAGCCTTGGAGCCCTCCCACATTTCGGGGTGAATGGTATCTAACACCAATTTTAAAATGCCCGGGTAACTGCCGTTGTATTCGGGCACCACGATGACAAACTTGTCGGACGGGATGATCTTGGTGTTCAGAACTTGTGCAAAACTCTCCGACGGTTTTCCGTACATACTCTCGGTAAAAAAGTCGTCTTTTAAATCCTGAAGGTTTAACAATTCCACTTCACACCCCTGTTGTTCAAGCTCTTTCACGTAGAGCTTTGATACTTTCAGCGTATTGTTGTCGGTTCGGTTGGTACCTGAAATTACAGTAATCATAGAAGGTTCGAATTAACAAAAATCTGTGCATAATTAAGCCCCTTGCAGCCGTGTTTCTCGCAGTGGAAAGCGGTACTTTTATTTCTGCTAGGAATCTTAGGCAAAACGAAATATTAATGACTGTAACATACTACGGACACTCTTGTTTTAGCATTGAAGTAAATGGGATGAAATTATTGCTCGATCCCTTTATCACGCCAAATCCGCTGGCAAAAGGCAAGGTAGATGCCGGGGCTGTTGAAGCAGATTTTATTCTGGTTACGCACGGCCACGAAGACCACGTTGCCGATTTAATCCCCATTGCAAAACGAACAAAGGCAAAGGTAATATCGAATTTTGAAATCGTTTCCTGGCTCGAAGATCAGGGAATTGAAAATGTGCATCCTTTAAATCACGGCGGCAAGGCCAGGTTTAATTTTGGGAACCTGAAATACGTTTCGGCCATTCACAGCAGTGTGTTGCCCGACGGGGCTTACGGTGGTAACCCAGGCGGCTTTATAATCGACACACCCGAAAAGTGTGTTTACTACGCGGGCGATACCGCTTTGACGCTTGATATGCAGCTTATACCAAAATCTTACAACATCGATTGCGCGTTTTTACCCATTGGAGACAATTTCACCATGGGTGCAGACGATGCGGTAGTTGCCGCAGAATTTGTAAATTGTAAAAGCGTTATAGGAATGCACTACGATACCTTTCCCTACATTGAAATAGACGGGGAAGAAGCAAAAGCAAAATTTAAGAAAGCCGGTGCCAATCTGGCTTTAATGGAAATTGGCGAAACGATAGAAATCTAACTCATGGGAAAAATAATAAGTGTAGCGAATCAAAAAGGTGGTGTGGGCAAAACCACAACAGCTATAAATCTGGCTGCTTGTCTGGGAGCGCTCGAGAAAAAGACACTCCTGGTAGATGCAGATCCGCAGGCAAATGCCACAAGCGGTGTAGGTGTAGACCCGAAGACGGTTAAAACCAGCATTTACGAGTGTCTGGTAAATGAAATCGAAGCAAAAGACATCATTATTGAGACCGAGAATCCAAATCTGGATCTTATTCCGGCACATATTGATTTAGTAGGTGCCGAGATTGAAATGATCAGTCTTCCCAACAGGGAGCAGATGATGAAGCACGCCCTAAAATCGCTCAAAGACGATTACGACTTTATCATTATCGACTGCTCGCCATCTTTGGGTTTGATTACCGTTAATGCGCTTACCGCTTCAGATGCGGTTATTGTGCCGGTGCAGTGCGAGTACTTTGCACTGGAAGGACTTGGTAAGTTACTGAATACCATAAAGATTGTTCAATCCAGGTTGAACACCAACCTGGCCATCGAAGGTATTTTGCTCACCATGTTTGATACGCGGTTGCGCCTGGCCAATCAAGTGGTTGAAGAAGTAAAAATGCACTTCCAGCAAATGGTATTCGACACCATAATTCACCGAAACACAAGGTTGGGCGAAGCACCTAGTCACGGCGAGTCGATTATTATGCACGATGCATCGAGTAAAGGTGCCGTGAATTACCTGAATCTGGCAAGGGAGATTTTGCAAAAAAACGACCTTACCCGAATCAAGACTGAAGATAAATTGATTGAACTCGAAAATGAGTAAGAAAAAAGGCCTGGGACGCGGACTCAGTGCGTTGCTCGAAAACGTAGAAACGGATATCACCACGGGGAATCAATCGCCGAGCGCCACGCGCGTGCTGGGATCGGTGGCTCTGCTTCCCATAGAACATATCGAAGCAAACCCTTTTCAGCCGCGTAGTGTATTCGACGAAGAATCGATGCTGGAGCTCGCAGCTTCTATCAAAGAACTCGGGATTATTCAGCCGGTTACCGTTCGGAAAATGGGCTACGACCGATTTCAGCTTATCAGCGGGGAGCGCCGCTTTCGCGCTTCTCAGATTGCCGGACTTACCGAGATTCCCGCCTACATTCGCGTAGCAAACGACCAGGCGATGCTCGAAATGGCGCTGGTTGAAAATATTCAACGCAAAAACCTCGATGCCATTGAAGTGGCCATCTCCTACCAGCGACTTATTTCGGAGTGCGACCTTACCCAGGAAGCGCTGAGCGAACGAGTGGGTAAAAAGCGCGCCACCATTACAAATTACCTTCGCTTACTCAAGCTACCGCCCGAAGTGCAAATGGCCATACGCCAGGACAAAATTACCATGGGCCACGCGCGTGCCTTGCTGGCTTTTGAAAGCGAAGCAAAAATACAGGCCATTTTTGAGAAAATTCTCAGCGAAAACTTATCGGTAAGAGATGTGGAAGGATTGGGTAAATCTCAAAAAAGCTCAAAAAGAACCGAAACTAAATCGCGGAATATCCTTTCGTTTGAGCATCAAAAAATAAAATCTGAGTTGATAGATTTGTTTGGTACAAAAGTTGACATCAAACGAAACCCAAAAGGACAGGGAAAAATCGAAATCCCGTTCGCATCTGATGATGAC
>JAIVHP010000228.1 GCA_020201045.1 Flavobacteriales bacterium | reverse complement strand
GTTAGGGATCACAGCCATGGTGCAGGTTCCTTCTTTCGGTTCGGGATTGAGTACCTACGATTTCAATCAGGATGGATTAGATGATATTTCACTCAGCACCAACTTGGGAAACCTTATTTTCTACGAAAATCAAGGTGGGTATTTCGAACAGATCGGGCCATCCATTAGTGCTCCGGGACAGACAAAACAGGTAATTTGGGCAGACATAATGAATGACGGACATCCCGATTTATTCGTCACATCCTACACTGGCCCGTGCAAACTTTACAGCAATACAGGCGAAGGTTCTTTCCAAAACATATCTGAAGAAGCCGGACTACCTTCTACCGGAAACTATCACAGTGGAGCGAGTTTTGGAGATTACAACCGCGATGGTTTTCTTGACCTGTATATTTGTGTCTACAAGTTTTCCCCGGTTCCACCCGAAGACTTCACCCAATATAACAGGCTCTACCGCAATAACGGAGACGGTACGTTTACGGATGTAACGGTGGCATCGGGAATTCAATTTTTACCGAGCATGTCGTTTCAATCTGTTTGGCTAGACTACAACAATGATCTCTGGCCCGACTTGTACGTCATAAACGACCGACACATGACTGGTAACAAACTTTTTTTAAATAACGGCAACGGCACCTTTTCGGATGTTACAGTAGAAACAGGAATGGAGTTTTACGGTCAGGATATAATGTCAAACTCCGTTTCCGATTATAACAACGACGGATATCTGGATGTTTTCCTAACCAATGCAGGCAATGTAAACCCACCTAAGCCGAGCTACTTAGCCGAAAATTACAACGGTTTTTTTTTCAACGAAGTGGGTGAAAACGTGGGATTACAACTCTTTGAGTTTTTTTGGGGTGCACTTTGGATTGATGCCAACAACAACGGACACGACGATTTGTACATTACGAAAGAATCGACCCAACAACAAGATCGCTTCTACATCAACATCGGTAATGGATTTGAAAATGCCCAGGAATTGCTGGAGATACAATCTTATTTTCCTACTTATTCCCCGGCAAAGGGAGATTTTAACAACGATGGATTTAGTGATATCGCGGTTCAGGCTAATGCGCCAAATAAACCATTGGTACTGATGAACCAAAACAGCGCCAATAATTACATAAAAATCACTCCCCACGGCACCTTATCAAACAAGCAAGCAGTTGGCTCCTGGGTTCGCGCATATTTTGGAGAAACCACGCTTTCCAAGTACACCATGTGCGGGGAAAACTATTTGGGGCAAAATTCCCAGCATCTCATCTTTGGTCTTGGAGAAAATGTCGACGAAATCGATTCGCTCCGCATAACTTATACAAGCGGGCACAGCGACACTTATTATAGCTTGCCAACTGATTCGGCTTACCACTTTTACGAAGGGGAAACTTACACAAATGAAGTGGTAAGTTTAAACGGACATTCGTTTTGTGAGGGAGACTCAATCGTTCTCGATGCCGGGGTTCATCAATCTTATCAGTGGTCTACAGGCCATACAAACCGCTTTATAACCATTTATGATGCGGGGGAATACGCGGTAACAACTTCTAATGAATTCGGCATTGAGACAACTGCATCAATAGATATCAATGTAAATCCACTGCCGAATATTCTGGTAGAGCCCATTGATATTACTTGCGCCGGCGATAGTTCTGGAAGCATCCACCTTCAAAATCAAACCGATGTAATCCCAGATAGTGTTTGGTGGAATAACGGCATGGAAGGAGATTCTATTTTTGGGTTATCAGCAGAAGCTTATGATTATTTGTACACCGACGTGAACGGATGCGCCACATCTGGTTCCGTTTTGCTCTCCGAGCCCGACTCAATGATAATTGTAGCAAACTCTTATCCCGATACGGGATCTGACGACGGGGGAATTGTGTTAGCCATATTTGGAGGAACACCCCCGTTTGAAGTTTTGCTGAATGGATCTGCTACCGGCGCTATCATCCAAAACCTTTCAGCTAGCTTGTACACGGTAACGATTATCGACCACAACGGCTGTGTAAAAACCATTAATATTGCTGTAGAATCTGTTCTGAGCCAATATGTTCACGAAGAGACAACTCGAGTGATTTATCCCAATCCAGTTGAAAACTACTTTGGCATTTCCAATTCAAATTCGGTAAAAAAACTGCAATTAAATGACCTTTCCGGGAAAAAAATAAGGCAACTCATTCCCGAACCGCAGTCTAATCAATACAACATATCTTCTTTGTCTTCCGG
>JAIVHP010000227.1 GCA_020201045.1 Flavobacteriales bacterium | reverse complement strand
AACAGTGAGGGTATTGCGCGTGGGGTTGGGGTAGACCTGTATGGGTTCAAAACCATTGATGGTTTTTACGCCTACCGTTCCCTGTGTTTCAAAGGTGATGCAGGTAGAGTCTGCTCCGCACGCATTGTAGGCGGTAGCGCAGATGGTGTATTCTCCGCTGTCTATATAGGTATGTTGTACTTCCAGGCCGGTGCCTGATTGCCCGTCGCCAAAATCCCAGGTTACGCTGTCTACATCCTGGGTACCGGTGTAGCTAAAGGTGTATCCGGCTTCATCTGGAATAGAGTCGTAGGTAAACAGCGCTTCCGGCAAGGGGCAGTAGCAGGAGTCTGTACCGAACTTGACGATAAACCCTTCGTTGTCTCCGGTTTGATTGTATATAGTGTCGGTACTGGTATAAATCTGGCCGCTAAACTGGCCGCCTACGTAAAAGTTGCCCTGATTGTCGGTGGTGAGGAGTGAGGGAATTTCTACGCCCAATGACGAACTTGACAAAAGGTGTAAACTTTCGGGTTCTCCATCTCCTAAATCAAATTTGGTCAGAAAAACATTATATCCCTGGCTCTCATCATCCGAATTATCAACTTCTGCATCTCCCCAAATTATATGACTTCCACAATTTCCGGTAACAGCTAATTTATTATTCATCATTGCCGTTGCTTGTCCCGAGCTCCCTGTGCTAACGGATGAATTAGTGGCGTATACCACATTCCCCATTGGATCAATTTTAGCATAAATGGGAAACTGGTGAATACTAAGCGTATTTTGAAAGGTAAAATCTCCAAAGCTATTTCCACTTGCCGAACCTCCTGTTACATAAGCATACCCAAACTCGTCTATGGAAGGTTTTCCTCTAAAACCTACTTCATCTGTGGATAGAACCCAATTCACTTCCCCCTCGCTATCAAACTGCACGACGTAGTTTTCTGCCGTAACCTGCTCGCCGCCGAAGATAAAAACGTCATCATTGATATTGAGGTAACCCGACAGATAAAACCGCCCGGTGTAGTGATCGCGCATAATCTCGCTTTTTGCTAATAGACCTCCATCGTACCAAATATCAAAATGGATGCCTCCAGTGCAGTTTCCTTCGCTGTCGTATGTTAAGCTGTAAAGATCTTCAGCCGGCCCCTGAAGTGATGCTTCAAAGGTTGCTTCAAAGGCACCATCACCATATGTTCCCGGAAACAACTTGCTATACACATGACAATCCCCGTTTGGGGATACATGTAAATCGAGGGGGCCACCAATTTGCAAATCATCGGGAAGGTTAAAAACAACCGAATCTTCAGGCATACGAGACCATTGAAAATTCCCTTCCGTATCGTATTTTACCAATAACATCCCTTGTTGATCGGAAATTACGGTCGTGTCTCCACCGATACTAACACTATAATTTGGAAGACGAGTGCCATTTACATTGCAACTAAAATAGACCCCCCCAAGCGTATCAGTACCTACCTCGCCGGTATTATCGCCGCCTGAACCTCCCACAATTTTCGTCCACCGGTGGTCCCCATCACAGTCAAAACTGGTGAGAGCCGCATCCCTTGTACCATTACTTTCAAACACTACCCCATCCAAAGTATAGGTGTTTTGTAAAGACCATGTAACGTAGGAATTCCCGTAAATATCTACCGCAATATCATAAGCATTTACCCGCACTTCCTGCCCCCATTGCCAGTCGGGTTGGGCTAAGATGATGGTGGGGAAAAAGATGAGTACGGTTAAGGTGTGTATGAATTTTTTCATGGCGATAAGTTTTAAGTAAAATTAAAATACCTCCCGGTGCCACGGCACCGGAAGGTAATCCATATTACGGCGTTACGGAGAGTTTACTTTGGGCAGCAATACGCCCTTCCTGCCTGAGGCATACCTGGTAAATTCCACCCACGAAGCTTCCCAGCTCCAGAAGAATGCTTCCGGCCTGGTTTTGGGGCCTGAGCGTACGGACTTTTCTCCCCGTCATATCGTACACTTCAATGGTTTTTGGGCTCTCGCTGCTATTCCCGCGGTAGTGTATGCGGGTTTGGTTTGCAGCGGGGTTTGGAATCAGGGTGATTTCCGGATCTAACACGCCGGTGTTTTGATTGAATACATCGTTCTCTGCATCGGGAAGAATGGCGTCTGGATTGGAGATAATACCCTGCGGAACCGAATCTGGACACTCCGTGCTGACATACATCGCATCGCTGATCACTTCGCAGTACCCGTTGTCTAAAATCAGGTTT